>CAMNHM010000073.1 GCA_946539475.1 uncultured Prevotellaceae bacterium
AACCCCCGAGGACTACGGCGACTACTTCGCATGGGGCGAAACCGCTGGCTACAACGATGGGAAGACCAACTTCAACTGGAGCACCTACAAGTGGTGCGAAGGCTCTTCGTCGACCATGACCAAGTACTGCACGGACAGTAGTTACGGCTACCATGGCTTTACCGACAACAAGACTGAGCTCGACCTGGAAAACGATGCCGCCTACGTCAACTGGGGTGCCGCCTGGCGCATGCCGAGCATTGAACAGTTTGCAGAGCTGATTAACAGCAGTTACACCACAACCACATGGACTACTCAGAATGGCGTGAACGGCCGACTGATTACCAGCAAGAGCAACGATAACTCCATTTTCCTGCCCGCCGCAGGCAACCGCGACAATAGTTCGCTCAGCTACGCTGGCTCGCACGGCAACTACTGGTCGCGCTCGCTCTACGAGAGCGCCCCGTTCGCCGCGCGCTACCTGGACTTCGGCTCGGGCGGCGTCGACACGTACGGCGGCAGCAGCCGCAGGTTCGGCCAAAGCGTTCGCCCTGTGCGCTTCTCAGAATGAGTGCATCCTCTCCCAAGACGCCACCCACCCCCACAGCATGTTGTGGGGCGGAGGCTCAGCGGGGGCGCGATGCGGCCGACAGGCCGCGCCCCCAGCAGAGCCTCCGGCTCACAACAGGCTTCAAGCTAATGATCATACTTTATGGCAAGTATTAAAGACATCGTGCAACAGGAAGGCTCCTTCATGCGTGCCTATGAGTAAATGTGTAAAGCTACCTGACCGAAGAATTACAATCAGGGCATCATCTCGGGCGGAAACATTAAAAAGAAATATATGAAGAAGAGCATCATCCTGCTGCTGTGCTGCCTCGTGACAATGGCGGTGCAGGCGGCGAAAGTGAAGGAGAGTGAGGCGCGGAGCAAGGCACAGCACTTCATTGAGAAAAGGAGTGTGAGGGCAAAGAGCCTGAAGCGGACGGCACATGTGGAGCCGAGCTGCGGCGCCTTCTATGTGTTCAACATGGAGGACGACGGCGGCTACGTCATCATCTCGGCCGACGACCGTACGGAGGCGGTGCTGGGCTATGCCGACAGAGGAAGCTTCGACATGCAGCGCCTGCCCAGCCACGTCAGGGCCTGGCTGCAGGGCTATGCCGACCAGATAGCGGAGGTTCGCTCAGGACGGGCACAGCCGCTGAAGGCAGCGCAGGCCGCAGAGCTGCACGAGGCCATCACACCCCTGCTGACGACACGCTGGGACCAGGGGAATCCCTACAACCTGCAGTGCCCGCCGGAGTGCGCCACAGGCTGCGTGGCCACGGCCATGGCACAGGTGATGCGCTACCACCAGTGGCCCGAAGGGGAGACGACGGAGATACCGGCCTACTATGCCAATGCCACGCTGGACACACTGCAGGCCCTGCCGCCAACGGTGTTCGACTGGGACCTGATGACCGACACCTACAACGCACACAGCACCGACGAGGAGCAGCAGGCGGTGGCACGGCTGATGCGCTACTGCGGACAGTCGGTAGAGATGGACTACGGCGAGTCGTCGGGCACGCAGACAGCAATGGTCGTAGCTGCCCTGCGCAACTACTTCGGCTATGACGTGAGCACCCGCAGCGCCGACCGCGACGCCTACACCGCCCGCAGCTGGGACCAGCTGATATACCAGGAGCTGGCAGCACAGCGCCCCGTGGTGTACAGCGGCAAGTCAACGGGCGGAGGCCATGCCTTCATCTGCGACGGCTACGACGGCAACGGCTTCTACCACATCAACTGGGGATGGGGCGGCATGAACGACGGCTACTACCGCCTGTCGGTGCTGAACCCCGCGGGAGGCGGAACGGGCAGCAGCGGCACCGAGGACGGCTACGCCATGGACCAGCAGGCCATCGTGGGCATACAGAAGACCACGGGCAGCAGCAGCGAGACCGACGACATGCGCATACTGTCATTATATAATATGTGGGCCGACGCTGACAACCACCAGCTGACGGTGCAGCTGCTGAACAACACAGGACTGACGGGCACCTTCCGCCTGGGCTTCGCCTACCACAACATAGAAGAGTCGTCGCTGAACGCTGTATACAGAACGGTGGAGCTGGGCTACCACTACTATGCCTCGACAACTATCGACGTGACAACGCTGGGGCTGGAGGACGGCATATACCGCTTCTATCCCTACAGCCAGCTGGAGGGAGCGGAAGCACCGCTACACATCTACGGCGACTACTCGGCATACATAGAGGTGGTCATCGAGAACGGGACGTACCAGTTTGCCAAACACCCCCGCTCAAGCTTGGGCCTGAACAGCGTGGAGTGTGTGGGCAACAAGGTGGTGAACCTGTCACAGGAGGTGCGGGTGACCATCAGCAACGACGGCGACGAGTACAACGGGATAATCTATCTCTTTGCCTCGCAGACCGACCAGAGGGGCAGCTACGTCAACAAGACGGCGATGGTGATAGAGCAGGGTGAGCAGGAGGAGGCAAGCCTCTACTTCACACCCACGGCCGTGGGCACCTGGCACCTGTGGGTAGGCATCAGCGAGGATGCTTCGCAGGCCATTGGCCCCTACGACGTGAAGGTGAAGACAACACCTACGGCAGCGACGAACCTAGCCATAGTGAGCCAAAGCATGAGCTACGAGAGCAGCAACACCGTGATGGCCCAACTGAAGAACAACGGCACGCAGGGCTACTACAGGTCCATCAATTGTATACTGTACTCAGGTGAGACCGGCAACTGGGGAGAATACCAGACGCAGCTGAGCAGCGGCAACATGAACCTGGCACCGCAGCAGACGGCCGATCTGAAGTTCAGCTTCGACGCAGTGACCCCCGGCCAGAAGTACATCGCCGTGCTGTATGCCTTCAAGAACCACACCGACGACGAGCGCATGCAAGTGGGCGACTACTACGAGTTCATGGCCCGCGACCCCTATTCGGAAACTATTACGCTGACGGCCTGCGACACCACCCGCGTATATGGCGACGAGAACCCGGCCTTCACCTTCGTGGCATCGGGCGACGAGGAGCTGACGGGAACACCGGCGCTGAGCTGTGCGGCAACGGCCAAGACGTCGGTGGGCAGCTATCCCATCACCATCAGCCGCGGCACGGTGACGAATGTCAACCTGGAGCTTGTCAACGGCACGCTGACCATCACAAAGGCACCGCTGACCATCACCTGCGAGAGCTACACCATCAAGCAGGGCGACGAGCTGCCTGACTTCAAGATGAAGGCAGAGGGACTCAAGAACGGCGACGGTGCCAAAGCCTTGTCGAAGTTACCGACCATCCACTGCGAGGCTACTCAGGGTTGCGAGCCCGGCGAATATGCCATCACGGCCAGCGGCGCCGAGGCGAAGAACTACGACATCAGCTACGTCGATGGCGTGCTGACCGTGCTGCCTGCCGACCCCGTCACTATCACGGCCAACAGCTACACACGTGAGTACGGCGACGAGAACCCAGCATTCGCTTTCACCACGGAGGGAGCAGCCCTTGAGGGACAGCCCGAAATCAGCTGTGAGGCGACTCCGACATCGCCCGTAGGCACCTATCCCATCGTCATCCGGAAGGGAAGCGTCACCAACTACAACGTGACTTTTGTCGAAGGCACACTGACCGTCACAAAGGCACCATTGACGCTCACCTGCGAGAGCTACGAAATAAAGCAGGGCGACCCGATACCAACATTCAGGATGAAGGCTGATGGTTTCAAGAACGGAGAAAACTCAAAAGCACTCGCAAAACTACCAACCATCCACTGCGAGGCCACTCAGGGTTGCGAGCCCGGCGAATATGTCATCACGGCCAGCGGCGCCGAGGCGAAGAACTACGACATCAGCTACGTCGATGGCCTGCTGACCGTGCTGCCTGCCGACCCCGTCACCATCACAGCCAACAGCTACACACGTGAGTACGGTGACGAGAACCCACCATTCGCTTTCACCACGGAGGGAGCCGTCCTGAAGGGACAGCCCGAGGTCAGCTGTGAGGCGACTCCGACATCGCCCGTAGGCATCTATCCCATCGTCATCCGGAAGGGAAGCGTCACTAACTACAACGTGACTTTTGTCGAAGGAACACTGACCATCGAAAAGGCTCCGCTGACCATCACCGCTGAGAGCTACGAGATAGAGATGGGCGACGAGCTGCCCCAGTTCAGATTCTCGGCTGAGGGTTTCAAGAATGGTGAAGACGCGTTGGTACTGACCCGGCAGCCCGTCGTTAGCTGCGAGGCCACACAAGGCTGCGAACCCGGCGAATATCCCATCACCGTCGGCGGTGCAGAAGCAAAGAACTACGTCATCAGCTATGTGGCAGGCATGCTGACAGTGAAGGTTCCATTGGGCATTGCAGCCATGACCGCTGCCGGCATCCCCTTCGACATCTATAACCTGAAAGGACAACTCGTCCGCCGCCAGACGACCAGCACGCAAGGTCTGTCCGCAGGCTATTATGTCGTCAACCAAAGGGTGGTGTTTATCTCAGGCAAGATTTAGCGCATCATCTCGGGCGGAAACATTAAAAAAGTCAAGTTTCCGCCCGATATGTTTCTGAATTCAAGTATTGTAGAAGTACAAGGCAGTCGGAAGGAAAGTTCTAGGCTACCCTGCCTTTCTTCAACTCGTTCAGCAAGAATGAGTAGACATAGCCGGCACTTTGGTAATGTGTCATATCCTTCTTAACTGCTGCAATGCAAGTTTTGTTCCAAAATAGTACTGAAATGGAATGAACCAAGTCGGGCACTTCTATCTTCACGTTTGACCCATGAAATAGCTTAATCATACGAGTGCTCCTCCATGATTGGCACATACCTAAGCCATTGTATCGACGGCATCAGGAAAAGTCATAGAAGGCTACCCGCGACACCAAAACAAGTTGTTTTGGTAAGCAAAGTCGGCCACTTTGGTTATCAAAGTAGGCTTCTTTGAAGACCAAAACAACTTGTTTTGGTAGCGCAAGAAGCCCGCTTTGCATCTCAAAGTCTCGGCGGGTGGTATGGAAAGTAGCAGAAGATTGATGCGAAAAAACATAAAGACTGACAAGAACGGTTACAGGTTACAGTTGTAACCATGTAACCTTTTTCTTGTAACCACTATTGCATATCATGTATTAAATACTTATTTATCAAATGATTACAAGCAAAAGTTACACATTTTTTCTATTTTGCGGACACATGGTTACAAGTGCAACCGTAACCACTGGGACTGTGACGACACGTAAGTATATGGATTATGAAGCGTAAGTATATGGATTACGACACGAAAACCTATGGATTATGACGCGTAAACATATTGATTACAGCCCTTACTTGCCAGGTTGACTATATTGTCCACTGGGAATGACGGCGCTCACGGCATGGGAAGGAGTGCTTGCCGGCATGGGAAGGAGTGCTTGCCGGCATGGGAAGGAGTGCTTGCCGGCGTGGGAATGACAGCTATTCCACGGCAGTTTCGCTTCGTCCATGCGAAATGGACAAAATGGACAAGCAAATGGACAAGTTGGAAGGCGATTGTTTCGACTATTTTTCGTACTTTTGCAGCGGTTTTTTTACGATAGGGTGGAAGAGTACATGTAATAAGGTGGTGTCTGAGACTCGATATAGAAGCAGAATACTTAGATTACTAGTTCAGTGGCATCGGGAGCATAAGCTTGCCGAATGCCAAAAAGGCGGAGGGTGTCCCATTGTGATAATGAGGCACCCTCCATTGTTGATGCTGTGGAATCGAGGGAGAACTTACTTCCCGCTGACGATGCGCTTGATGTCGTTGAGCTTGTTGAGGGCTTCGACGGGGGTGAGGTTGTTGATGTCGAGGGTGAGTATCTCGTCGCGTATCTGGCAGAGCACGGGGTCGTCGAGCTGGAAGAAGCTGAGCTGCATGCCCTCTCGGCTGTCGGCAATGTCGCTGATGGGTCGCCCTGCCTTTCCCACCTGCGCGTTCTCGCTCTCCAGCTGCTTCAGGATGACGTTCGATCGCTTGACGATGCTTCGCGGCATTCCGGCAATCTCTGCCACGTGTATACCGAAGCTGTGCTCCGATCCGCCCCGCTCCAGCTTTCTCAGGAAGATGACGCGCCCGTCGACCTCCTTTACTGCGACGTTGTAGTTCTTGATGCGCGAAAAATTCTTCTCCATCTCGTTCAGCTCGTGATAGTGGGTGGCGAAGAGTGTGCGTGCCCGCGCCTTGGGCGTCTCGTGGAGGTATTCGACGATGGCCCATGCGATGGATATGCCGTCGTAGGTCGACGTTCCTCTTCCGAGCTCATCGAAGAGTACCAGCGATCGTGGTGTGGCGTTGTTGAGGATGTTCGATGCCTCCGTCATCTCGACCATGAATGTCGACTCGCCCAGGGAGATATTGTCGGAGGCTCCCACGCGCGTGAAAATCTTGTCGACGAGCCCTATGCGTGCTGCCTCTGCAGGCACGAAACATCCCACCTGCGCCATGAGTACGATGAGTGCCGTCTGTCGGAGCAGAGCCGACTTTCCCGCCATGTTAGGTCCTGTGATGATGATGATCTGCTGTCGCTCCTGGTCGAGCCGGATGTCGTTGGGGATATACTGCTCGTCGATGGGCAGCTGAGTCTCGATGACGGGATGTCGGCCCTGACGGATATCGATGACGTCCGTCTGGTCGATGACGGGTCGCACGTAGCGATGCTCCTCTGCCGTCTTGGCAAACGAGAGCAGGCAGTCGAGTCGCGCCAGCAGCTGAGCGTTGTTCTGTATCTGCTGGATGAACTCCTGAATGGCCTGTACGAGATCTGCGAAGAGCTTCGTCTCGAGCGAGAGGATATTGTCCTCGGCTCCGAGGATTTTCTCCTCGTACTCCTTCAGCTCCTGGGTGATGTAGCGCTCAGCCTGAGCCAACGTCTGCTTGCGCACCCACTCTGCAGGCACCTTGTCCTTATAAGTATTGCGCACCTCGAGGTAATAGCCGAAGACATTGTTGTAGCCAATTTTCAGCGACTGTATGCCCGTCAGCTCAGCCTCGCGGTTTTGTATCTGCAGCAGGTAGTCCTTGCCGCTGTAGGCGATGTGCCGCAGCTCGTCGAGCTCCTTGCTGACGCCATCCTGTATGACGCCCCCCTTCTGCACAAGCTGTGGCGGGTCGGGTACGACCTCACGGCCGATGCGGTCGCGGATGTTCTCGCAGAGCGACAGCTTCTCGCCGATGGTGGCGATGACCGGGTTGGCGCCTTCCGAACAGGCCGCCTTGATGACGGCGACGGCCTCGAGGGCAGTCTTCAGCTGTACCACCTCGCGCGGCGACACGCGTCCCGTTGCCACCTTCGAGACGATACGCTCTAGGTCGCCCACGCGGCGTAGCTGTTCGTCGACCTGCTGCCGGAAGTCGGGCTCACGGAAGAAAAAGTCTACGACGTCGAGGCGCTCGCTGATGGGTCGCTCGTCCTTCAGCGGGAATACGAGCCATCGCCGCAGCAATCGTCCGCCCATAGGCGACACGGTACGGTCGATGACGTCGAGCAGGCTCCTCCCGTCGTCCTGCATCGGCTGGACGAGCTCCAGTGATCGGATGGTGAACTTGTCGAGCCTGACGTATTTGTCCTCCTCGATGCGCTGTATGGCTGTGATGTGGGATATCTGGGTATGCTGTGTCTGCTCCAGGTACTGTAGGATGGCTCCTGCTGCCGTTGTGCCGTTCTTCAGGTGCTCCACTCCGAAGCCCTTCAGCGACTTCACGCCGAAGTGCTTGAGCAGTTTATGTCGCGCCGTCTGCTCGGTGTACACCCAGTCGTCGAGCTCGAAGGTGAAGTATCGGTTTCCGAAGTATCGCTCGAAGTCCTGCTTGCGCCCCCGTTCGTAGAGCACCTCCTTCGGCTGGAAGTTGGCGAGCAGCTTCTCGACGTAGTCGTAGGTGCCCTCGCCCGTGAGGAACTCACCCGTCGAGATGTCGAGGAAGGCCACTCCGCAGGCCGACGACCCGAAGTGTACGGAAGCCAGGAAGTTGTTCTCCTTGTAGTTCAGCACGTTGTCGGAGAGGGCGACGCCCGGTGTGACGAGCTCTGTGATGCCGCGCTTGACGAGCTTCTTCGTCAGCTTCGGGTCCTCTAGCTGGTCGCAGATGGCCACGCGCTTTCCCGCGCGGATAAGCTTTGGCAGATAGGTGTCGAGGGCATGATGTGGGAATCCGGCCATCTCGTCGCCCTTGTTGTAGCCGTTGTTGCGCTTTGTCAGCGTGATGCCCAGTATTCGGGATGCTATCACGGCATCCTCGCAATATGTCTCGTAGAAATCGCCACAACGGAATAGCAGCACAGCATCGGGATGCTTTGCCTTCAGGTCGAAGAACTGCTTCATCATCGGGGTCAACTCCCCGTCTTTCTTTGCCATCTTTTCTTGCTCCTCTTATTTGATTCGAGCGACAAAGTTACTCCTTTTTTTGCAAATGGCAAAGAAAATGTCGGGAAAACTGCTAATCGCCCGTCTTGATGTAGACGCCCGCCAGGGTGGTATGGGCGCCAAAGCAGTCGAAAGTGTCGGGGCCGGTGGTGGAGTCGATGACGAGGAACTTCTCGAAGATCATGCAGCGGAAGCCATAGCCACAGTCGTTGACTCGCTCGTAGGTGAACTCCGAGCCGTCGAGCACGGCGGGTCGTCCTGCCGCGCTCTTACCCTCGGCAATGTTGCTGGGCACGTTGCTGATGTTGAAGTGCAGCTTGTTCTTGCCGGCCGCACGAAACATCACGGAGCCACCCATCCAGTCCTTCATGCCGATGTGCCACGTCTTGTAGCTATACTCTTTGGCAATGTGAGCAGGGTCGGCCGCGACGAGCGGATCCTCATACCAGTCGGGCATATACATCTGCGTCCTGTCGAAGTCGTCGGGCGACCGCAGGGTGGTGAGCGAGAACTTCGCGTCAGTCTTCGGGTTGGTCCATTCGCCCTCTTTGACGACGGGCCCGTCGGCACAGTCAAAGCAGTCGAGCTTCATGCTCAGCATGCCCGTGATTGATCCGTCGGGCTGATACTCGTTGAAGCTGAACCAGTTGTCGGCCATCCTACGCCCGACGATGAGTATCGGTGCCGGATGGCTGGCCTTGGGATAATAGATGTAGCCCGCCACGGGATAGTCGTCGAAGTCGTCCGACTCCTGGAAAGCTATCTCCACCTGAACCTTGTCGCCCATCTTTCCCGCGAAGTGGTAGTAAGTGTAGCCGTCGGCTTGGGAATGGACGGAGAAAAGCAGCAGCGTTATCGCTACCAGAATAGCTCTTGTATAACTCATGGTCGTTTGGAATAACAATAAGAAAAACGGAGGTCTACAGGCCTCCCATGCCGTCGTACCTGACAGGCTTTCCACGCAGCTCGCCCTTCAGCAGGTTGCCGCCGGCATAGACGAAGCCGTCGAAGATTTGATGATTCTCGTCGTCGAAGGCCAGAATCAGGCCTGTATTCTCGTCGATGGTAGCGTAGAACTCCTCGTCGCCAATGGTCAGCTTCGCCCGTGTGTCATCCTCAATGTCTACGTCGAGGACAGCCATCGTCTCGCCGTCGGAGAACATATAGGTGCCTCCGAGGGCCGTCCATACCTCGTTCTCATAGGCCTCGCGCTCTTCGGGAGTCATCGGGCGCTCCTCGTCCTCGTAGTCACCCGGGTCGTCGCCGTCGGCAAGCTCCTCGTCGAAGTCGGCGACATCCTCTTCGTCGTCAGCCTCAGCATCGTTGTCTACCAGCTCCTCGTCGTCGAACTCTACTGTCTTGCTTGCCTTCTTCTCGCTGCATGCACCCAGGACTACCATGCCTAGCAGGGCGAATCCCATCAGCCATACGGTCTTCTTCATTAATCTTCGCTTTTTGGTTTTCGCTGACAAAGTTAGCCATTTTTCCCCAATAATCCTTCTCTTTCTTTCGATTTTTGGCCAATTATTTTGTTTTTTCCACTTTTTAGCGTATCTTTGCAGCTTTGAAACAGAAATTCAAGACAATACATTATGGAATACAATTTCAGAGAGATTGAGAAGAAATGGCAGAAGCGATGGGTGGAGAACGGTACCTACCGCGTTGTCGAAGACGAGAAGAAGAAGAAGTTCTACGTACTGAACATGTTCCCTTACCCCAGTGGTGCGGGTCTTCACGTTGGTCACCCACTGGGCTATATCGCCTCCGACATCTACGCCCGCTATAAGCGTCTGCAGGGTTACAACGTGCTGAATCCCATGGGCTACGACGCCTACGGCCTGCCCGCCGAGCAGTATGCCATCCAGACGGGTCAGCATCCTGCCATCACCACCGAGCAGAACATCAACCGCTATCGCGAGCAGCTCGACAAGATCGGTTTCTCGTTCGACTGGAGCCGTGAGGTGCGCACCTGCGACCCGGGCTATTACAAGTGGACGCAGTGGGCCTTCCAGCGCATGTTCCGCAGCTATTTCAGCACGTCGTCGAACAAGGCGCAGCCCACCATCAAGCTCATTGAACACTTCGAGCTGATGGGCACCGAGAACTGTCATGCCCTGGGCACGGAAGAGCTGCACTTCACCGCTGCCGACTGGCACGCCTTCTCGGAGAAGAAGAAGCAGGAGGTGCTGATGAACTATCGTATCGCCTACCTGGCTGAGACGATGGTGAACTGGTGTCCTGCCCTTGGCACCGTGCTGGCCAACGACGAGGTGGTGAACGGTGTGTCGGAGCGTGGCGGCTATCCTGTAGAGCAGAAGAAGATGCGGCAGTGGTGCCTGCGCACGTCGGCCTACGCCCAGCGCCTGCTCGACGGTCTCGACGATATCGACTGGAGCGACTCGCTGAAGGAGGCCCAGCGCAACTGGATCGGCCGTTCGGAGGGTGCTGAGATAGAGTTCAATGTTGCTGACAGCAACAAGCATTTCACCATCTTCACCACGCGTGCCGACACGATGTTTGGCGTCACCTTCATGGTGCTGGCCCCCGAGAGTGAGCTGGTGAAAGAACTGACCACCCCCGAGCAGCAGCAGGCCGTCGACGACTACCTCGCCTATGTGAAGAAGCGCACGGAGCGCGAGCGCCAGATGGACCACTCGGTAACCGGCGTATTCTCGGGCTCGTATGCCATCAACCCCTTCACCGACGAGCGCATCCCCATCTGGATTGCAGAATACGTGCTGGCAGGCTATGGCACGGGAGCCATTATGGCCGTGCCTGCCCACGACAGTCGCGACTATGCCTTTGCCAAGCACTTCGGACTGAAGATTGTACCGGTCATCGAGGGTGCCGACGTCTCCGAGGAGAGCTTCGATGCCAAGGAAGGCATCATGTGCAACTCCGCTTCAGAGAAGTTCTCGCTCAACGGACTCACCGTCAAGGAGGCTATTGCCGCCACGAAGAAGTTCGTAGAGGAGCAGAAACTGGGACGCGTGAAGGTGAACTACCGCTTGCGCGATGCCATCTTCTCACGTCAGCGCTACTGGGGCGAGCCCTTCCCCATCTACTATAAGGACGGCATGCCCTACATCGTGCCGAAGGAGTGCCTGCCGCTGCAGCTGCCCGAGATCGACGAATACAAGCCCACGGCAACGGGCGAGCCACCTCTTGGACGCGCCAAGATGTGGGCATGGGACACGAAGACCGACAGCGTCGTCTCGACCGACCTGATCGACAACAAGAGTGTCTTCCCACTGGAGCTGAACACCATGCCCGGCTTTGCTGGCTCGTCGGCCTACTACCTGCGCTATATGGACCCGAAGAACGACAAGGCCCTCGTGGGCAACAGTGCCGACGAATACTGGCGCAACGTCGACCTCTACGTCGGCGGCTCTGAGCATGCCACAGGCCACCTCATCTACAGCCGCTTCTGGAACAAGTTCCTCTACGACTGCGGCTACAGCTGCGAGGATGAGCCTTTCAAGAAGCTCATCAACCAGGGAATGATCCAGGGATGGTCGAGCTTCGTCTTCCGACTGAAGGGCACAAACCAGTATGTCAGCTTCGACCTGCTGGAGGTGAAGTACGACAACGATGCCAAGAAGAACCGCTACTTCTACAACGGAGCTGAGGCCGACCCCATCTATACCGACATCAGTACCGTCGAAGGCAAGGAGCTCAACGTGGAGAAAATCCGTGAGTGGCGTCCGGAGTTCAGCGATGCAGAGTTCATCACGAATGCCGACGGCAAGTACATCGTCAGCCAGGCCATCGAGAAGATGTCGAAGTCGAAGTACAACGTCGTCAATCCCGACGACATCTGCGACAAGTACGGAGCCGACACGCTTCGCCTCTACGAGATGTTCCTCGGACCTGTGGAGCAGTCGAAGCCCTGGGACGTGGCAGGCATCGACGGCTGCCATCGCTTCCTGAAGAAATTCTGGAACCTCGTCAGTTCAGTCTGTTGCGATGGCATCGCAACAGACCCGACGCCCGAGGAGCTGAAGGCCGCCCACAAGCTCATCAAGAAGGTGACGCAGGACATCGAAGCCTTCTCCTACAATACTGCCATCTCTGCCTTCATGATCTGCACCAACGAGCTGACCACCCTGAAGTGCAAGAATCGTGAGATCATGAAGACGCTCGTCGTCCTCATCGCCCCCTTCGCTCCCCACATGGCTGAGGAGCTCTGGGAAATGCTGGGCGGCGAAGGCAGCGTCTGCGATGCCCAGTGGCCACAGTGGAACGAGCAGTACCTGGTGGAGAACCAGGTGAAGCTGGGTGTGCAGTTCAATGGTAAGATACGCTTCGAGATGCAGTTCCCTGCCGATGCCAGCAACCAGGCCATCGAGGAAGCCGTCCGTCAGGATGAGCGCACTGCGAAGTATGTCGACGGTATGCAGATTGTGAAGGTGATCATCGTTCCTAAGCGCATGATAAACATTGTCTGTAAATGAACATCAATCATCAGATGATTCTCCGTGAGGTCGAGGATTATGTCATCATAACCCTTGGCCTCATATTGTATGCCTTCGGCTTCACCGTCTTCCTCATGCCCTACGAGATCGTGACAGGCGGCGTGGCGGGCATATCGGCCATCGTGTTCTATGCCACCAGTTTCCCACTGGAGTACACCTACTTTGGCATCAACGTCGTGCTGGGCGTCATGGCGCTGCACATCCTGGGGTGGAAATTCCTGTCGAAGACCATCTATGCCTTCACCATGCTGTCGTTCCTGCTGGGACT
>CAMNHM010000074.1 GCA_946539475.1 uncultured Prevotellaceae bacterium
TGCTGTTAAAATAGGTGAACAGGTAGGCCACCATCTCGTTGGGGTCCTTTGGCTCGTTCTCCACGGCCTTCTTGTTGTCGGCCAAGGCTGTGCTGGCACAGGCGGCAACGAGTAGGGTCGTCAGTAGTTTTCTTGTATTCATCTTTTCTGCAATGTGTTAGGTGAGTATTGTCGTTTCTTGTGGACAAAGGTACGAAAAAGTCGACGAAACTCCAAATAATTTGTATTATTCTTTGGCTATTCGGTAGAAATTTCTTATTTTTGCAGTGGAAATTTCGCCCCAACGAAAGCAAACATGAATAACAACAATACAGACCCCACCCCTGCCCCTCCCCTTGAAGGGAGGGGAGCGGCTACCGCCTGATAACAAGCCAAATGACACTCCCCTCCCTTCAAGGGGAGGGGCAGGGGTGGGGTCTGTAACTTTAATATAGAAGTAATAAAAATGAATATAACGATGAAAAGATTTGCAATCGTATTTGCAGCGCTGACGACAGCAGTACTGACGGCCTCGGCCCAGAACATCGTGAAGGGCGACTATGGTTACCTCTACTGCCACATGAGCGACGGCGGTGAGTACACTGCCTATGCCCTGAGTCGCGACGGCTACCACTATGAGGACATCATCGGCGGCAAGGCCGTCATCGACCCCAAGGAGCATGCCCGCATCGAGGGCGGTCAGCGCGATGCCTACATCACCCGCAGCTACGACGGCAAGGGCTTCATCATGGTCACCACCGACATGTGCGTGGCAAAGTCGAAGGTATGGGACAACTACGGCATCGACCTGCTGAAGAGCGACGACCTGATCCACTGGACGAGCGTCACCTTCGACTATCGCAAGGGCCCCTCCATCTTCTCCAACCCCGAGGCAGAGAGCGTCTACCGCGACTGGTCGACCATCAACCGCGTGTGGGCTCCGCAGATATTCTGGGACCCCGACTACGTATGGGAGGATGGCGAGCGCGGCGGCTACATGATCTACTACTCGATGCTCAACCGCCCTGAGGAGCAGTACGACCGCATGTACTACTCCTATGCCGACAAGTCGTTCACCCGCCTGACGCAGCCCCGCCTGCTCTTCGACTGGGGCTATGCCACCATCGACGCCGACATCAACCTGCTCGACGACGGTCTCTACCACATGCTCATCAAGAAAGAGGGCGGCAAGCCCGGCATCTACACCGCCACCAGCCGACAGCTGACCAGTGGCTGGGGCGAGCCTGTGGAGGACGACTACGTCAGCTTCGAGGGCAACAAGAAGTGCGAGGGCAGCTCAGCCTTCCAGCTCATCGGCGACAAGACCTGGCGTGTGGCCTACATCCAGTATTCCGACCGTCCGAAGCACTATCGCATCTGCAAGGCTGACGAGAACCTACGCAACTTCCGTGACCCTGTCGACATCGAGGGTGTCACCGGTCCGCAGCACGGCTCCTTTATGCGCCTGACGAAAAAGGAGTACAAGCGTCTGCAGAAGTGGTCGGCCAAGCAGTCGAAGTGAGCGTTTTTTTTCGAGGTACGAGGTACGTTTTTTCGAGGTACGAGGTGCAAGGTAATCTCGTACCTCGCACCTCGTACCTCGAAAAAAGGACTCTAGAACTCCAGCACCAGCGACTGCCGCGGCTTCAGCTCTAGGTCTTTCGACAGGTCGTAGTAGCGGCCGGTGAGAACGTCCTTTACACGCGTTGCCTGCCCGATGACCTCGGCATAGCGCCCTACCGACATCGTGGCGGGCTTCGACGTGCCGTTGAGGACGGTGAGGACGGTCTTCCTCACGAAATGGTTGGGCTGGTCCAGTGCCCGGTCGTCGAGCTGACGGGCGATGACGTAGACGCCGTTGTAAGGGATAAACTGCTTCATCGTGCCGCGCGCAATGACCTGATTGCCCTGGCGCCAGTGGAGCAGGCGCGACAGCCATCCGAACATCTGCTGCTGCGCCTGGGTCCTTCCCTCACGGGTGAAGGCATTCTGCCGGTCGCCGGGGAAGCCTCCGGGGAAGTCCTTGCGCACGTTGCCGTCGGTCACCTCCTTAGTGCCGTTCATCATGATCTCCGTGCCATAGTACAGCTGGGGTATGCGTCGCACGGTGAGCAGCAGCGCCAGTGCCTGTTTCAGCATCAGCGAGTCGCGCCCCTGGGCGAGGAAGCGGTCGGTGTCGTGGTTCTCGATGAAGGCGAGCACGTTCGACGGATTGGGGTATAGATAGTCGTAGACGAACGAGTTGTACAGCCGGTTCAGTCCCTGCCACCATCCGTCGGTCTCCTCTCCTCGGGCTTGCGAGAGCTTGTCGAAGAACGAGAAGTCCATCACCGTCTTAAGATGAGAGTTCAGAGTTGAGAGTTTAGAGTCTTTCTGCCAGGCAGCGGTGTAGGCGGGCTCTGTCACCCATGTCTCGCCCACGGTGTTAAAGTTGGGATATTCCTCGTCGAGCTCCTTCATCCATTCGGCCATCGGCTCGCGATAGGCGTAGGGATAGGTGTCCATACGGATGCCATCGATGCAGGCCGTCTCTATCCACCACTTCGAGTTCTGGATGAGGTAGCGCATCAGGTGCGGGTTCCGTTGGTTCAGGTCGGGCATTGAGGGCACGAACCATCCTTCCGTCGTCTCCTTCAGGTCCACGTCGGCAGCGTAGGGGTCCATCACCGGCGTCAGCTTGTAGCTCGTGAGCTGTAAAAGTGAAGAGTGAAGAGTGAAGAGTGAAGAATTGGCTTCCGCACTCGATTTCTTACCACCTGTCGCGGTAGCAAATTCTTCACTCTTCACTTTTAACTCATCACTTAGATTGAACCAGTCCTTGCTGGGCATGTCCTTCACCCACGGGTGCTCGAGGCCGCAGTGGTTGAAGATCATGTCCATCACCACTTTCAGACCACGCCGATGGCAGTCGTCGATGAGCCGGCAATAGTCGTCGTTCGATCCGAAGCGGGGGTCGACCTTGTAGTAGTCGGTCGTGGCATAGCCGTGATAGGTGGCGAAGCCGTTCTCCGTGTCGGGCGAGTTGTTCTCCAGCACGGGCGTGAACCAGAGGGCCGTCACGCCCAGGTCGGTGAAGTAGTCGAGGTGCTGGCGGATGCCCTCCATGTCGCCGCCGTGGCGCAGCGAGGGCTGCGAGCGGTCTTCCTTGTAGGCGTTCATCCAGCCGATGGGCTTCGAGTGGTCCATGCCCTGGGCAAAGCGGTCGGGCATGAGCAGGTAGAGCACGTCGCTGATGTCGAAGCCGCGATGGTCCTCGCCACGCATGCGGCGCTCCTTCAGCTCGTAGGCCACCTCGTTCCACTTTCCACCCTTCGCTTTCCCCTTTCCGCTCTCCGCTTTCCACTTCAGCACCATCGTGCCGGCCTTCGCCTCGCGTACATCTATATATATAAAGAGGTAGTTGGGCGAGTCGAGACGTACGATGCTGTCGATACTGACGCCAGGATAGTCGGTCGTCACTTCGCTCACGCTGGCGATATTCTCGCCGTAGACCATCAGCTGCACTTTGGGATTCTTCATCCCAACGAACCAGTTGGCTGGCTCGATGCGGTCGATGGTGGGTTTCTTTACTTTGGCTGCACTCATGGTCATGACACTCAACAGAAGTGTGAATACTAGAAATCTCGCTTTCATATTCATTGGGTTAGTTGTTGGTGCAAAGGTACGAATAAGTGAGCGAATCACCAAATTTTTTGGGGGAAAATTCCGACCTGCGCGGCCGAGAGACGGCCTGAAAGGAGAAAGCGCGCGATGAGGCTTGTCGTGACGCATGCCCAGAGAGCGACAGGCACTGAGGGAGAGAAGTGGCAGCTCTTAGGGAGAGAAATGCCTGATCTCAGGGAGAGAGCTGGCAGCTCTCAGATTGTCAGCGGGCGCTGCAAACGTTGTCAGCGGCCGCTGACAATGATTGCAGCGGGCGGTGACGATGTTGTCAGCGGGCGCTGACAACCCATTTTGTTAACGTACCACTGGGGACAGGCAAGATCATGGCTCCTCCCTCGCAAGGAAACGGGGCGGGAAACTATCCCCTAAAATCGGCAATATTCCATATCGAAAAGCAGAAAGGCAATTGCACGAAAACACCCGAAAATCAAAAAACAAAGTAACTTGCCAAAGATTTTTGGTCGGTTCTCTTGCGATATATCAAGAAAATGCGTAACTTTGCAGCCGAATCTACAGAACGACTTACATCATTGCGACACCGTACAACTATTAGTAATAACTTAAACACAACAACATGATGAAAAAACTACTTATGACTGTCTGCGCAGTACTTGTAGCCAGCAGCTCCTTCGCGCTCAGCGTAGGCGAGTATGCTTACAACCGACTGCAGAGACTGAAAATTACCGGCGAGAACATCGTCACCAACGGCAACTTCGCCAACGCCCGCGAAGGCTGGAAAGGCGCCGACGGAGATGTGGTGAGCGCCGAAGTGTGGGACTTTGTCGAGGGTGCAGGCCCCAACGGCGAGAACGTCCTGCAGACGACGGCTGCCACGGCAGGCATCGCCCTGTGCAACAGCTGGCGCCTGGAGGGTGGCACCTATGTGGTGAAGTACGACATCAAGGGTGAGACCACCAATGCCATCCGCTGCTCATCCGTAGGCGGCAACTATGGCGTGTTCTTCGTCAACAACGAAGGCTTGCTCTCCGTCGGCGACGGCTCGACGATTGTCACGAAGGAAGGCTACGGCTACAAGGACGAGTGGCAGACCATCGTCAACTACTTCACCGCCGAGCAGGGACAGTACCTCAGCATGCACTTCGAGCAGCTGACCACGGGCACGATGATCACCAACATCGAGATCTACCCCGCCGTCGAGGTCTACGACATCCGCAACCTGCAGCGCAAGCTCGACTATGTCGACGTGCTCATCGGCAGCGGAGCCTTCACCGAGGACGTCTATTCCGAGGGTGGCACCAGCTTCATCGAGATGGTCGAGATGTTCCGTGAGTGGGTGAACAACAACGACCCCATGCTCGAGAGCATGGAGGAGGTGGCCGGCATGGTTGCTGAATTTGACGCGACGATGCAGACCTTCCTCTATGCCAACTCCGGCGACCTGCTCAAGAACGAGAAGCGCTGGTCGAGCTACGGCGACACCCGTAAGGCCAATGACTGGGGCAACTGGCACGGCTCCGGCAGCCGCTGGTTCCACAAAAACAACGGCGGCAGCAACGTAATTACCAACGACGGCGACGAAATTGGACACCGCCTCCAGGGAGGCAACACGCCCGGTAAAGCCTGTATGCACTATACCGTGGTTCCCACCCGCGACGGCAAGATCCTCTTCTCGATGGACGTGCTGGGTCACTACATGTCCAGCACCAGCAACAGCTGGGGTAACTATATACCAGACTGGAACCGTGACTTCCGCGGTGTCACCTTCTATGGTGGCCGCGACACGCTGTGGACTGACGCAGAGGCCATCGAGGCTTCGCAGAACACGAAGATCGACTGCGGCGTCATCAGCAATCCCTACGCACAGAAGTTCACCGTCATCGTCGATGCCAAGGAAGGCGAGCCCCTCACCTTCGGTATCAGCTACATACCCGATCCGGAGGTGACCAGCAAGTTTGGCTCCAACGTGAACATCGCCAACCCGGAGCTTCGCTTCCTCGGCATTTCACAGCAGCAGCTTGACTACGAGCAGGAGCTTGTCGACATCACTACACAGCAGACAGAGCTGGCTGCACGCATCCCCACTGCCAAGGAGAAAGTGGCAAGGACCAAGGCCGACGGATTCCCCTGGGGACACGACGAGCTGAATGCCGCCATCGAGGAAGCTGAGGCCGTGCTCGCTACGTCCTATACAATGATGAAGGACGGAGAGGTGGTCGATCAGGATGCCATCAGGGAACTGCTCTTCACCGAGGGCAGCACCAAGGAGAGCGCTGCTCTGCTGGCCAGCGTGAATGCCATCAAGAGGGCGTGGGAGGCCTTCGAGAGCCTGAACGCCAGCTACACCAACCTGCAGACCATCGTGGCCGATGCCCAGACAATGCTCGACGGACACGTGGGCAAGGGCGATGCCACTCGCCGTGCTACCCTCGAGACGCTCGTTGCCGAGGCCAAGGCCATGATCGAGGCTACCGGTGCTGAGAGCGAGAAGGAAGCCTTCGATGCCAAGTATGCCGAGATTGCCGACGCTATGGCTGAGTACTTCAACACCTACACCAACTACTTCGAGCCCTCGCCGCAGACCATGCAGAGCCCGAATCCCGAGACTGGCAGCGCTGCAGGATGGACCTTCACGGAGAACGTCTCTGGCAAGGAGAACTTCAAGCGCGCTACACAAGGCTCAGGCTGGCGTGCCGGCTACTACACCGCCGTATGGCGCGGCAACTCCGCATCGCCGCAGAGCAAGACCGTGCAGGTGAAGACCATCACCGACCCCGGTGTCTACAGCTTCATGGCCAATGGCTACGCTACCAACGAGTACTACTCGCAACACCTCGGTATGGCAACCATCATCGAGGCTGACCCCGAGAACGGCATCCCTGCCGACACCATCTTCAACAAGTCGGAGGTGAAGTTCTTCTTCGGACTCAACGGCGCACCTGACAGCGTCCGCGTCATCAGCCGTCTGCGTCTGGCAACGGGTGGCTCGAACGATGGACCAGGCTCAGCCCTCGCTTCCTTCGGATATGATGCTTGCCAGTATGTCGTCTACTACGTGAAGACCGGCAACGAGCCCGTCGAGGTAGAGTTCGGTATGAGCAGCGTCGGACAGATCGATAAGGCTGGTGCCAACACTTACGGCTTCGGCGACACCGAGCTGTGGTACTACGGCAACGAGGCCAACTTCCGCACCGACATGATTGGCGACATGACCAAGCGCATTGCCGCCTGCCAGGAGAAGCTCGAGAAGACCTATGTCATCGACGAGGAGACGGGCGAGAAGGTCGCTCCCGAGGGCTACGCTCTCTGGGTATCGCGCATGGAGCGCCGTCTGGTGGATGCCGTCGAGGCTCTGAAGCACACCGACACCATCGAGGAGCTTACCGACCTGAACAACGCCGTCTTCTTCATCGAGGAGATTGCTGCCAAGCTGCCTAGCGGCCAGGAGGATGCTATTGAGGGTGTCACCGTCAAGAGCGACGTCCGCAGCCACGGCATCTACAACCTCCAGGGTGTGAAGATGAACAGTGAGAACCTGCCCGCAGGCCTCTACATCATCAATGGCAAGAAGGTCGTGATTCAGTGAGCGACGAACCGAGCTTGCTCGAGTTCGTCCGAACGTGAACGAGCTCGAGCGAAAGCTCAAGTATCTTGTGAAGTAAAAACGCTTTTTATACCATAACTAATCGTAGTGGGTAGCGCCTCCGAGAAGGTGCTACCCACATTCTTTATCCCTGCTGCCAGCTTGCGGCTACGCGAAATGGATTACTGGAAACTATGCTACTTGCGACAGCAAACCATACTACTTGCGGCAGCAAACTATACTACTTGCGGCAGCAAACTATACTACTTGCGGCAGCAAACTATGCTTCTTACGGCAGCGAAGTTTGCTTCTTACGGCAGCGAAGTTTGCTTCGGAGTGCGCCCCGATTTCCTTCACTGACTTTCTGAGAATGGTTACAGGTTACAGTTGTAACCATGTACCCTTTTTCCTGTAACCGCAGCATCATTTATCGCATAAGCATTTGTTGGTCATGCAGTTACCGACAACGATTACACATTCTTTCTCCTCTGCGGTTACATGGTTACAACTGTAACTGTAACCGTAACCATCCAGTGTCGGGCTCGGCCGCTATTGCTTCTCGCGGCTGAGGATGTTCTTCAGTGCCGATCCGAAGATAATGTACTGGGTGTTGCCGGCTATCGTACCCTCGTTCTGCCCCCAGAGGAAAGGCCAGTCGTCGAAGTTCTCGCCAGCCCGATGGGCACTCCGTAGGGGTTGATGGTGGTGAGGCTGTCGACGTAGCGGGCATATTGCTCAACGTAGGGTCGCAGCCGCTGCTGGTAGGCCTGGTCCATATATGGCACTGCGTCGAGTGCTGTCTGCATCGTGCCTATGGCGTTACGGTCGTGGCTGCCATGATGGCCAGTGTAAGGAAAGTCTTTTTCATATCTTGTTTTTGTATTACTCGGTGCGACATGCTGATGTGATTCTGCTTGCAAAATTACTAAAAAAGGCATCGTATGACATTGTTTTTTGTTTCAGATTTTGTTTAATATGTTTTTTTTCGTACCTTTGTCGCCATAATCATACAAACTGCTACTTTCTAAAAGACAAAATCCTACACGACAATGAACACGAGACACCTCCTCACGCTACTACTGATGCTGACCCTCACCAGAGGGCTGGCAAGTGCTGACATCATCCATTGGTACGACGGCGAGCATCCTGTCACCTACCAGGTGGTGGGGAAGGCCGATCCTGTAGTGATGCAGGCGTTGCGGATGTTCCGCAGCGACATGGAACTGGTGACGGGAAAGGTGCCCGTCGAGTCGAAGGACGCCACCATCCAGATCGTTCAGGGCCGAGGCAGCGACGACGGCTTCCGCCTGAGCGTCAACAGTCAAGGTAAAATCCTCGTCGAGGGTCACAATGCCCGCGGCACGGCCTACGGCCTGCTGGAGCTGAGCCGCATGGCAGGCGTGTCGCCTTGGGTGTGGTGGGGTGACGTGGAGCCAGACAGCCGGTCGCGCCTGACCATCAGCAGCGACTTCGTGATGGAGCACGTGCCGTCGGTAGCGTATCGCGGCATCTTCATCAACGACGAGGACTGGTCGATCCGCCAATGGTCGACAACGACGTTCGAGCCCGGGCAGCCCATGGGCCCCAAGACCTACAAGGCGCTGTTCGAGCTGCTGCTCCGCCTTCGCGCCAACACCATCTGGCCGGCCATGCACGAGGGCACGCCGGGCTTCTTCACCGTCGCCGGCAACAAGGCGATGGCCGACTCCTTCGCCATCGTCATCGGCACCTCGCACTGCGAGCCCCTGCTTCGCAACAACGTCGCTGAGTGGGACGTGAAGCAGCGCGGACCCTACAACTACATCACCAACCGCCGTCAGGTGCAGCAATACTGGACGGAGCGGCTGAAAGAGGTACGTGGCAGCGAGGAGCTCTTCACGCTGGGCATGCGTGGCATCCACGACGGCTCGATGGAAGGCGTGAAGACGCCTGAGGAGAAGCTCAACGGGCTGCAGCAGGTGATCGACGACCAGCGGGAGCTGCTCCGCAAGTATTATAACAAGAAGGTGGAGCAGGTGCCACAGGTGTTCATACCCTACAAGGAGGTGCTCGAGATCATGGAGAGCGGACTCCGCGTGCCCGACGACGTGACGCTGATGTGGTGCGACGACAACTACGGCTATCTGACGCGCCTGCCCGACGCCTTGCAGCAGCAGCGGCGGGGAGGCGGCGGCGTCTACTATCACCTGAGCTACTGGGGGCGTCCGCACGACCACCTGTGGCTGACCACCACACAGCCCGGCCTGATCTACCACGAGATGAAGACCGCCTACGACCACAACTGCCGGCGCCTGTGGATTGCCAATGTACACGACCCCAAGGTGGCTGCCTACGACCTGGAGCTCTTCCTCGACATGGCATGGGACATCACCCTCGCACCCCGCCCCTACTCTCCGCTGCCAAAGCGTGGGAACGACGTCGAGAGTCATCTTGAGCGCTGGCTCATCACGCAGTTCGGAGGCATCGTGGGAAGCGCCGTCGCCCCCGTCATGAAGGAGTTCTACCGCCTGAATGCCATCCGCAAGCCAGAGTTCATGGGATGGACGCAGGTGGAGCTCGACAAGAAGAAATATCCGGGTGGCAAGTCGCTGCCCACGACCACGGAGTTCTCGCTCACCGAGGCCTATCAGCGGATGGCTGACTTTGCCAAGATGGAGGCGACGGTCAACGTCTATGCCGACATGGTCCGTAGCCATCGTAAAGACGCCTACTTCGCCCACGTCCTCTATCCTGTCCAGGCAGCTGCCGCCATGACCCGCAAGATGCTCTCGCGCGACAAGGAGCAGAGCCGGAAGGCCTACCAGCAGATACAGGTGCTGACGCAAGCCTACGACATCCTCAACGGCGGCAAGTGGCGCGGGCTCATGTCGGCGGCCCCACGTGCCTTGCCCGTCTTCGGCGATGTGTCTACAGCGCTGCCGTCGCACCCCTCCATAGGCCGCATCATCGACAGTCGCAATGCCTCCGACTTCGACCAGGTTCTCCCGGCAGCCGGGGTGTCGGCCGGTGACGCCCACACCGTCGTGCCCATGCTGGGGCACTCGATGCAAGCGGTGGCGCTGACGAAGGGGACGTCGGTAGAATATCGCTTCAAGACGGACGCTGAGGGCGACGCCACGCTCTATGCCGCCTTGATTCCCACACAGCCCAGCGACCGCGGCGACCTGCGCTTCAGCGTGAGCATCGACGGCGGACAACCCACGGTCATCTCGCTGAAGGAGCCTTTCCGCTCAGAGCAGTGGAAGCTGAACGTGCTGCGTGGTCAGGCGCTCAAGAAGGTGCCCATCAGCCTGAAGAAGGTAGCTGGCGGCGAGCACAGGCTCGAAATCAAGGCCCTCGACGACCACATCGTCCTCGACCAGTGGATGATCTACCAAGGCAATGAGTACAAGGCCTACGAGATTCCTATCAGGAGGCACTAGGAAAGCCTAGGAGGTCCTAGGTATTCCTAGGAAAGCGTCACCTCACCGTTGCATTGAGGTTTCTCTCCAGGAAGAAGGTGCGCGTGCGCAGGAAGAACGTCGCAACGCCCAAGGCATTGACGGCGGCCACCGTCCAGAAGGCGGCGCCATAGCCCAAATGCTCAGCGACGACGCCTCCCAGGAGGATGCCCAGCCCCATGCCGATGTCCCACGAGACGAGGATGGTGGAGTTGGCAGTCCCTCGCTGGCTGTTGGGAGCCACGCAGATGGTCATGTTCTGGAAAGCAGGCCACATGTGGCCGTTGCCCAGTCCTATGAGCAGGGCAGAGCCGTAGTAGCCGAGGAAGGTGAGCGGTGCAGAGTGAAACGAGAGCAGCGCCTCCAGCGTAGGCACGAATATAAATAATGTGTAGCCCACGAGCGAGATGACCATTCCCTCGGCGGCATTGTGGGTCAGCCGTCCCCGACGCAACGCCCGCGCCCCTTGCAGCCGACTGAGCATCAGCCCGATGGAGCAGATCATGAAGTAGGTGCCCGTGCCGCCGGTGATGCCCAGCGTCTCCTTGCCATAGATGGCCAGATAGTTGCTTAGTACGCCAAAGCAGAAGCCGAAGGCCACCATGTTGACCCCTAGCAGCCAGCCGCGAAGGAGGAAGAAGCGGTCGAAGGAGAGCGCTGGCGTCTTTCCTGAGGTCCGAGGAGCCGACTTTGCAATTGCAGCAGCCCCTGCCTCGGCGGCAGCACTAGCCTCACTCATCCTACTACCCGGCAGCCTGACGGTTGCGTCGATTGCCCATCCTCCGAAAGCGACGGCCAGGGCAAGCCAGAACAGCAAGTCGAAGCTGCCCGACAGCTGATATAGCCAGATGCCGATGGTGGGAGCGAGCGCCATGGCGAGATTGTTGCTCAGCCCGTAATAGCCAATGCCCTCCGTGCGGCGACTCGAAGGCAGCACGTCGATAGCGACGGTCGAGTTTGCCACCGTCAGCGCTCCGAAGGGACCTCCATGCAGCGTGCGCACAATGGTGAAGACGAGCAGTGTGGAGGCTGCCAGATAACCTGCGAAAAAGATGGCAAAGGAGGCAAAGCTCACCATCAGTACCATCTTCCTGGGAAAGGAATCGACGAGGAACCCACTAAACGGACGTAGCACGAGTGCCGTGATGGTATAGCCCGAGAGCACCAGGCCAATGATGTCTTTCGTAGCGCCAAAGTGCTCGCTCAGATAGAGCGGCAGCAGCGGTGTAAGGACGTAGAAGGCGAAGAACAGCATGAAGTTTGCGATCATCACCTTACAGTAGTTGACATTCCATAGACGCTCTTTCTGCATTGCGGCTGCAAAGGTACAAAAATTTATCGGCATTTTTGATGCAATATTCGCAATATTTTTCGTACCTTTGCACCATCATTAACAACGAAAGACTTATGAAACTAACGAAGCAACTATCCAAGCGGCCTCTTGTCGCCACCCTTCTCTGTTTCCTTGCACTGAGCGCTGCCGCCCAGACAGCCCGTAAGTTCACCGTGAACATCACCCCCGACGGTGAGTCCACCCTCCAGGCATTCATTGCCGAGGAGCCATCGGGACGTGCCGTCGTTGCGCTGCCTGGCGGTGGCTATAGCCATCTTGCCATGGAGCACGAGGGCACCGACTGGGCACCTTACTTCAACCAGCAGGGCATCAGTCTCTTCGTACTGAAATACCGCATGCCCAAGGGCGACCGCACCATTCCCCTGAGCGATGCGCAGAATGCCATCCGCATGGTGCGCGACTCTGCCCTCGCCTGGCAGGTCAACCCCCTCGACGTGGGCATCATGGGCTCGTCAGCCGGCGGGCACCTCGCCTCGAGCGTCTCCACGCACAGCGAGTTCGACTGCCGTCCGAACTTCTCCATCCTCTTCTACCCCGTCATCTCGATGGACCAGCGTGTCAGCCATCGCGGCTCGTGCGTCAACTTCCTGGGCGACGAGGGATCGAAGGACGAGAAACTCGTGCGCGAATGGTCGAACGAGAATGCCGTCGTCAGCCACCTCACGCCACCCGCCGTCATCATCACCGCCAGCGACGACGGCACGGTGCCTCCCGTGACCAATGGCGTGGCCTACTATTCAGCCATGCGGCGCGCCGGCAACCTCTGTTCACTCTTCGCCTATCCCTCCGGCGGTCATGGTTTCGGATTCCGCTCTTCCTACACTTATCACGAGCAGATGCTGGCCGACCTCACCGCCTGGCTACAGTCGCTGCCACAGCATCCGCGGGGAGCCATCCGCGTTGCCTGCATCGGCAACAGCATCACCCACGGCTCGGGCATCGACATGCAGGAGCAGA
>CAMNHM010000075.1 GCA_946539475.1 uncultured Prevotellaceae bacterium
GTACCGTCTCGAAGAAGTCGGCACCCGAGCGGTCCATCTTGTTCACGTAGCCGATACGCGGAACATTGTACTTGTCTGCCTGACGCCAGACGGTCTCCGACTGTGGCTGTACGCCATCGGCGGCGGAGTAGGTAGCCACTGCACCATCGAGCACTCGCAGCGAGCGCTCCACCTCAGCGGTGAAGTCGACGTGTCCCGGAGTGTCGATGAGGTTGATCTTATATTTCTTCTGATTCCATTCCCAGTAGCAGGTCGTTGCAGCTGAGGTAATGGTGATGCCACGCTCCTGCTCCTGAGCCATCCAGTCCATAGTGGCTGCACCGTCGTGCACCTCACCTATCTTATGTGTCTTACCTGTGTAGAACAGGATGCGCTCAGAAGTGGTGGTCTTACCGGCATCGATATGTGCCATGATGCCGATATTGCGTGTCAAATGCAAATCTTGTTTTGCCATTGTCTTGTTGTGTATCCTAAATCTTTTTACCTATGCTATTAGAAGCGGAAGTGTGCGAAGGCACGGTTGGCTTCTGCCATGCGGTGCATATCTTCCTTGCGCTTAAAGGCACCGCCCTGGTTGTTGAATGCGTCCATAATCTCAGCAGCCAGCTTGTCGGCCATCGACTTGCCACTGCGCTTGCGAGCGAACGAAATCATGTTCTTCATCGACACGCTCTCCTTACGATCGGGACGGATCTCAGTAGGAACCTGGAACGTAGCACCACCGATACGACGGCTCTTCACCTCCACCTGGGGGGTGATGTTGTCGAGGGCCTGCTTCCAAATCTCCAGAGGAGTCTTCTCAGCCTCCTTCATCTTGTTCTTCACAATCTCCAGCGAGTTGTAGAAGATCTCATACGACTTCGACTTCTTACCGTCGAACATCAGATGATTCACGAACTTCGACACCTTCGTGTCGTTGAAAACGGGATCCGGCAGGATCACACGCTTCTTTGGTTTTGCTTTTCTCATTGTTGTTTTTAATGATTGTGTCTGCTTGGGGCTGTTCTTTTCCTTGTCTTCAACGCCCACACCCGGGCATTTACTCAACCTTCGTAAGATATCTCCAGCAAAACGGTTTCTCTCTTTCTCTCAAGTGTTCCGAGTTCTGTAAGTTTCTGAGTTTTTGAGTCTTTTGAGTTCATCATTGTTCTGAGCCTGCTCATCACCGAGCACTCATAAACTTAAAAACTCAAAAACTCACCAACTCTTCTTACTTCTTCTTAGCGGCCTTTGGACGCTTAGCACCGTACTTCGAGCGACGCTGCAGGCGGTTAGCTACGCCGGCTGTATCAAGCGTGCCACGAACGATGTGATAACGCACACCGGGGAGGTCCTTCACACGACCACCGCGCACCAGCACGATGCTGTGCTCCTGCAGGTTGTGTCCCTCACCGGGAATGTAACTGTTGACTTCCTTCTGGTTAGTCAGACGAACACGGGCTACCTTACGCATAGCCGAATTAGGCTTCTTAGGCGTCGTCGTATAGACACGTACACAGACGCCACGACGCTGAGGACAGTTGTCCAGCGCGGGTGACTTTGACTTGTCTACGATCACCTTTCTGCCCTTGCGAACCAATTGTGAAATTGTAGGCATAATTAAATTTACTTTTTTTTGTTGTTTATTTATATTATTATTGTATATATTTCAGCACATTACAATACCCCCTCGTCACATAAGGGTGCATTTCGGGCTGCAAAGGTACACAATTTCTTTCATTCCACCTAACATATCGAGCATTAAACCCAAAACATAAACAATAATTAACCAAATATAACATACAAAAAGACTCCACTTCCCTTCTTTCG
Source organism: uncultured Prevotellaceae bacterium (assembly GCA_946539475.1). The sequence goes on from CAMNHM010000075.1 coordinate 1,810, forward strand.
GTCTCTCCGTGACATTCCGTCGCCCGTTTTTTCCTATCCGTACGCTTGGCAGTATCAGAAATAATGTGTACCTTTGCACGTCGTAAAGACATCAACTCTGAATGAAAGCTATGTGGATGCTCATTTTCATGGCCCTGCCGCTGGCAGGCATTATTTATGTAGGATGGCACGTATGGACGCTGCTGCCCCTCGCTGCCCTGTGGCGGGCAGTAGTCGTGGGACTGCTCGTCGCGTGCTTTGCAATGCTGTTTCTCGACTTTAGCGGACGGCTCGACACGATACCCCTACCCTTGGCACGCGTGTGCTACGAGATTGGCACGTCGTCAGTCTTCGTGCTGCTCTACCTCGTCATGACGTTCATCGTGCTCGACCTCGGGCGCCTCGTAGGGATCGTCCCGCGGCAGTGGCTCCACGGCAACTGGGTCACGGTGGCAGCCGTCACCGGATTCATCGTCACGCTGTTTGTCTGCGGCAACCTCCACTATTATAATAAGGTTCGCGTACCTATTAATATTACGAGCCGAAAGCCGCTGCCCAAAGACTATCGCATCGTAATGATGAGCGACCTGCACCTGGGCTACCATAACACGCGCAGCGACCTGGCCCACTGGGTCGACATGGTCAACGCCGAGCATCCCGACCTGATACTCATTGCCGGCGACATCATCGACGTCAGCATCCGTCCGCTGATGGAGGAGCAGATGGCCGAGGAGTTTCATCGGCTGAAGGCTCCCGTCTACGCCTGTCTGGGCAACCACGAATACTACAGCGGCACGCCGCTGGCACAGCAGTTCTACCGCGATGCCGGCATCCACCTGCTGAGCGACCAGTCGGCAGTCGTCGACGATGCGATTGTCGTCATCGGCCGCGACGACCGCACCAACAGACGCCGCAAAGGCCTGCGCGACCTTGTCAACGAGGTCGACAAGTCGAAGTTCATCATCGTCCTCGACCATCAGCCCTACGCCCTCGACCGGGCAGAGAAGTGCAAGGCCGACTTCCAGCTCAGCGGCCACACCCACCGCGGACAGGTATGGCCCATCTCCTGGATTACCGACGCGATCTACGAATGCTCCTGGGGCAGCCATCAGCGCGGCGACACCCAGTACTACGTCTCGTCGGGCATCGGAATCTGGGGCGGCAAATTCCGTATCGGCACACAGTCGGAATATGTCGTCGCAACGCTCCAGCTCTGACACTATGCGCATCCTTAACTCGATCCTAGCACTATTGTGCCTGGTGCTGACGGCTCAGGCACAAACGGCCACCGACAACATCGTCATCAGCGATGCCACCTGCCAATACTGGCCCGTCGCCGCCGACGACGGCACACTGCGCTTCAAGAACAAGACGCAGACCACCTACCTCGCCGAGCGCATGGGCGGAAGGGTGGAGCCGGCCATCTACTACGGCAACGACATTACCCTCGACAGCTACTCGGCAGGCCTCGGCAACGTGGCGCAGTTCAAGAGCATAGAGCCTCCCGGCGTATTCTATGGCGACATGCGCGTCTGCTACTATCAACTCTACCTCTCCCGAAAGGGGAAAAAGGCGACGGCACGCTTCGAGCGCACGTTCAACGACTGCCGCTTCGTCGATTGCATCTTCCTCGACGACGACTATCTCACGCGCCACAAGCGACTCGAGATCACCCTGCCGGAAGGCTACCGACTGGAGGAGTACAACCTCAACGAGCACATCAGCAAGCAGCAATACACCGACGCCAAAGGCAACCGCATCGTCAGCTACACCATCACCGACCAGCCAGCTGCCAGGCAAGAGCAGCACATGCCCTCAGCGCTGAAGTGGCGACCGTGCGTACTGCTGCTAGGAGCTTTCCGCGATGTGAGCGACCTCTACGCATGGAGCCAGCAGCAGTCGGACGTCGACTGCCGCGTGGCGAACATCGACTCGCTGCTGACGGCTATCGCCACCGATGCCACGACGAAAGAGGAGCGCATGCGACGTACGTTTGCATGGGTACAGTCCAACATCCGCTACGTGGCCTACGAAGCCGGCAAGGCCAGCCATCGGCCCGACACTCCCGCAGAGGTGCTCCGCAAGCGCTACGGCGACTGCAAGGGGATGTCGCTGCTGCTGAAAACGCTGCTCCAGGCACAGGGCATCGACGCACGGCTGACGTATGTTGGCACCGACGATATTCCCTGGAAGCCCAGCGACGTGCCCGCCCTCGTCGCCCTCAACCACGTCATCTGCATCGCCACCGTCGACACCACAAGCTACTACCTCGACCCCACCACGCGCTTTCAGCCTGCCGAGTACGTGCCCGCCTACCTGCAGGGACATGAGGCACTGATGGAGGACGGCACAGGCTACGCCGTCGTCAACATCCCTGCCCTGCCACCGTCGTCATCGACCGATTCCCTCCGCTACGACGTCACAATCGGCGACCGTTGCCTCGACATACGGGCCGTAGCATCGTGGAGCGGGACGATGAAAGAGCTCATCCTGCGCAGCTATCGCACCGAAGACACGAAAGACAAGGGCGAGCTGACCTCCCGACTGCTGAATGCCAACGACCGACATCGCACGGTGACCCGCGCCACATGGACCGCCGACACCTGCTCTGCGCAATGGGCGGTGCTCGAAGGAGTGCTTACCGACCCGAAGGCCGTCATCACTACAGGCACGGAGACCTATGTCGAGCTCGACCCACACAGCGACATGATGGCAATGCCCATCGACACGGCCCAACGCGTGAACGACGTAGAGCTGCCCTTCTGCTGTCATACCGTCCGCGAAGTGTGCCTCACGCTGCCCGAAGGCACACAGGCAGGCCCATTGCCGAAGGGCACCAGCATCCGGCTGCCACAGGCGACACTCAGCTGCACCTTCGAGCAAGTCGGCCGGAGCATCGTCTTCCGCAAGGTGATGACCGTCCACAAGCGGCTCATACCACGACAGCAGATTCCCCAATGGAATGCTGCGCTGCGGCGCTGGCACAACGCCTGCAGCGAGCAAGTCATATTGAAACGATAACCCCCAAACCATCATGCAGAAAAAGCTCATGCTCAGCATCATGCTGACGTTATTCACTGTCGTTGCAGCTATGGCCGACGACAAGGAGAGATACCAGAAACTGGCAGAGACGATCAGAAACGAGGTATGGTCGAAAGACCTGCCTGCTTTCAACCAGCGCAGCTGCCCGGAGGAGTTCAAGAGCTACTCGGCCGTAGTACTGGCAGCCTATAACGAAGTGACCGTCGACCAGCACCTGCGGGCGAACATCATGGAGATGCTCTTCACCTACAGCGTGGGACATAAGGTGACTGCCAACAACTGCACACGTCGCCTCATAGCCATCAACGACGAGCGGGCTCGCGATGAGTATGCCGAATTCGACTTCTCGGCCATCTGGAAGACAGCCATGCACAAACGACAGGCGGTGATGGGCATGCGCGTCATCAAGCCATCGGGCGAGGTGCGCGAAGTGAATGCCGACGACTTCGTCGTCATCGACGAGGGACGCAGCGGGCGACACCAACGGCGCAAGCTGGCAGTGCCCGACCTGCAGGTTGGCGATCTCATCGACTACTTCTACTACACCATCGACGACATCGCAGAGCGGAGCATAGAGCCTTTCGTCATCCAGCTACTCGGCGACATGCCCATACTGTCGTTTCAGATACACTGCGTCATCGACCGCGACCTCACCACACAGTACCGCACGCTCAACGGTGCACCTGACTTCACGGCAAGCACCGACGACGAAGGAAACATCGTGCTCGACCTAGAGATAAAGGACCAGACAGAGACGGCCCCACGACTCTGGTACAACAGCGCTGAGCAGGCGCCACGAATCCTGCTCTACATCAGCGGGCGAAGCCTGAAAGGCGAGTGGAGGGCTCCCAGCCTACAGCAGAAAGGACTGCAGGCCAACCCGCACTTCAGCACCATCGTCGACGACGACGTGCAGTACCGTTCGACGACCCACTTCGGCAACGGCATCACCAGGTACTCCCTCTGGGGCAAGGACCTCAAGGAGTGGCGTGCATATTGCGACCGCGTGGCAGCAATGGACATCACGAAGGAGGAGCGCGTGGCACGACTCTACACCGGACTGATCTACCTGCTGCGCTTCAGCCGAACAGGCCAGCTGAGCTCGGGAGCACTCTTTGGCATGCTCAGCGAGGCACTGCAGAAGCAGGGCATCACCTCACATCAGCTCTTCACCACCAGCGACCAGGCAGAGCCTATCGACCAGCTCATCAGCTATCGCAACACCACATGGGGACTCTATCTGATGAGCATCGACAAAGTGCTGCTGCCACCCTCCTACGACATGTCGCCCTTCACCATTCCCGCCGCTTTTCAGGGACGGCCGGCAATCCTCGACGACGGCAACGGACAGATCATCAATCTGCCGCGCAGCACGCCCGACGACAACCAGATGTGTGCCGACGTCAGCGTCACCTTCCCGGGCATCGCTGGCCAAGCCGACTCCCCCACCCTGCTGCGCATCAACCGACGTTGCGCCGCCACAGGGGCACAGCGCGAGAGTCCCAACCTGCTATACGTCATGAGCGACCGACTGATGGCGGATGCCTTCCGATACATGGGCATCGACCGCGAGTTGACCGACCTCGTGGGCAAGAAATACCGCGACGACATGGAGGAGAGCATCTGCCAGCTGCACGAGGAGGAGCGGCAGCTCTATGCCGCTGAGGCGAAGATGTATCACGGCACCGACATCGGGCAGCTCATCGACTACAGCATGGAGAACATCGGATTCCTCTACGGCAGCGACACACTTGTCTACCGCTCCTCCTACGACATCGACGGACTCGTGAAGCGAGCCGGTCAGAACCTCATGCTCGACGTCGGCCGTCTCTTCGCCCACCAGCTGAAGGTAGAGGGGGCAGAGCGGCAGCGCACGGCAGCCATACACTATGGACATCCTGCCTGCCGGCTCACCTATCGCTACACCATCGAGCTGCCCGAAGGCTACGTCGCCGACTCCGTCAGCCTGGCCAGCCTCAACACCTGCGTCGACAACTCCTGCGGATCATTCTCGACAGAGGCCGCCGTCGACGGTCGGCAGCTACGCCTGACCATCGTCAAATGCTACCAGCATGCTGAGGAGCCACTGGAGAAGTGGCCCGAAGTGCTGGAGTTCGTCGATGCCGCCGCCAGTTTCAACGCCGCCCAGCTCATCCTCCGTCGCGAGTAGCACCACCACGAACTACAACCGCAGAAGAGAGAGAAGCCTCGAGAGATACGTTCCGAAGCCTCGAGAGATACGTTCCGAAGCCTCGAGAGATACGTTCTGAAGCCCCGAGAGATACGTTCTGAAGCCTCGAGAGAAAACTACACTGAAAACCAGCAAGATACATTTTCTTGATTTGTTTACGCCGTGTAAACAACTTGTTTTTGCCGCAGAAACAACTTGTTTACACGGCGTAAACAAGTTGTTCCAACCGAAAAGACAAATCTGGAACAAGTTGTTCCAACAAAATCAAAAGAGCTGGAACAAGTTGTTCCAACCCAAAAGGAAAAGCTGGAACAAGTTGTTCCAACCCAAAAGGAAAAGCTGGAACAAGTTGTTCCAGCCATTCAGAAACGACTGGAACTGACAGTATCTTGTTAACTTTGCATCCAAAGTATGAAAAATGGGTCGCCATTAATACATGGCGTCGGCCTCTTGCCAACTGAAGACGATGTGTCTTTGTGTGGCAAGAGGCCGACTTTTTTGAGCGAAGGCAAGGGGTTATGCTTCGCCGCCCTTGACGTTGAACGGGGCGATGGTGCGGCCCTCGTTGCTGGCCGGCTGGGGCATCTTGATCTGGCCGAAGGTACGCTCGTAGCGCAAGATGTTCTCCTGCAGGGCACCCAGCAGACGCTTGGCGTGCTCGGGGGCCAGGATGACGCGGCTGCGCACCTGAGCCTTGGGCAGGCCGGGCAACATACGTGCGAAGTCGACGATAAACTCACTCGACGAGTGAGTGATGATGGCAAAGTTAGCGTACTCGCCCTGAGCCTTGTCAGGGGTCAGCTCTATCTGCAGCCCTTGCTGCTTCTGTTCGTTTTCGTTGTTCATTGTTGTTATAGATTAAAAATGGAGATGCAAAGGTAACACTTTCCCTTGGCATCCCCAAATATTTTGACACTAAATAAACTTAAAAGCGCCTATCCACAGTGGAAATACTTCGTGACGAGCTTCTGAATCTCCTCTGGATAGCTCTCGATGTCGCTTCGCAGGGTGACATCGTCGAAGGCGCGCAACTGGCTGATGATGCCGTCGATCATGGCCGGCGAGAAAACATTGTGCTCCTCAAAGACGCTGCGCAGACGCTCCAGGCAGGCGGCCGATGCCACGCAGGAGTCGGGCAGCTGGGCCAGCGTGGCCAGACGGTCGGCATTCTCGGCAGCATGGATATTGACGTTGACATACGTGCGCTCTGCCACCTCGAGGGCATTGTCCATCTCGAAGCCGTGACGACAGGCGACGCAGAGGCCCGCCAGCAGCTGGTAGATGTCGGCGGAACCGTCGGGCGAGCGCATCTCCACGGTCTGTTTGTTGAGTGAAGAGCGAAGAGTGAGCTCTTCACTCTCCAGTGGGTTGGCCATACGACTCATGTCGACATTGGCGGCCCACCCTAGCGGCACGCGCACGAGGACGGAGCGGTTGCGGTCGCCCCAGCAGACGTTTGTGGGAGCCTCCTGATGGGGCACGAGCCGGAAATAGCTCGTAGGATTCTTATTGCCGAAGGCGGTGATGGCAGGTGCGAGGTCCATCATGCCCGCAATCATCTTCAGTGCTGCCTCCGACAACTGGCTGCCCATTTCCTGCAAAGGATGCGGAAGGGCCAGCATCTGGTTGTGACCGTCCTTCATCATGCGCATGTGGATATGCAGCCCAGAGCCGGCCTTGCCCGTGGTGATTTTCGGAGCGAAGGTGACGTCGTAGCCCAGCTCATAGCCCAGGTTGCGGATGATCCACTTGGCGAGCATCAGCTGGTCGGCCGCCTGCTCCACCGGCACAGGGAGGAACTCTATCTCGTTCTGCTCATAGTTCTTTCCGTTGAGTGTGAAGTTGCCCACCTCGGAATGCCCATACTTGATCTGTCCGCCTGCCTGCGCGATATACTGCATGCAGCGGGTACGGAAGTCGCCACACTTCGCATAGGGCGCCGACTCGTGGTAGCCACGCTGATCCTGGGCAGGGAAGACACCCATGTCATCACTGATAACATAGTACTCCAGCTCGCCCATGGCCTCGAAGTCCATGCCCGTCACACGACGGAAGGCCTCAGCCGCCTTGTGCAGCGTGTGCTCGGGCGACGACTCCAGTGGCTGTCCGTCCTTATCGAAGAACGAGCAGAGCATCGACACGGTGGGAATCTCGGCAAACGGATCGACGAACGCCGTACGGAAACGAGGCAGCACATAGAGGTCGCTCGACCCTGCCTGTATGAAGGAGAAGAGGCTCGAGCCGTCGACGCGCTCGCCGCAGGTGAGGATGGTGTTCAGATAGTCGAGATCGTTGATGACGAAGTTCAGCGTCTTCAGCCGCCCGTCGCCTCCGGGATACATGAAGTTCACCATGCGGATGTCGTGGTCGACGATGTAGCTGATGATGTCTTGGCGGGTGAACTCTGCCGACGGTTTCTGAAGGGCAGCCACGATGGGATTGGCGTTCAGGATGAGATGTTCATTGTTCATAATAATACTGGATTTAGGGGGAATGATTATTGGCAATCGGGATATTTTGGGGGATGGTTATTGGCAATCGGGACAGATGCCTTTCACGACGTGGGATGCTGACGTGACGACATATCCGCCGGGCACGCTGACCTCTGGCACCGGCACGCCGTCGAGGCAGAACGTACGGTGGCAACGCTCGCAAAAGAAGTGTACGTGCAGGTCGTCGTCCTCCTCGTCGCTGTGGCTATGGCAAAGCTCGAAGCGCAGCGAACCCGAGCCGTCCTCTATGGCGTGCACCAAGTGGTGATCGCGGAAGAGTGTCAGGGCGCGGAAGATGCCCGACTTGTCGATAGACAGTATCTGAAGCTCTAGCTCTGCCAACGTCAGCGGGCGCTCCGACGATGCCAGCTGCCGCACCACGACAATGCGATTGGCCGTCGGCTTGATGCCGTGGCCGGTAAGCAGACGTACGCATTCCTCTTGTTTCATCGCTCTTTCTCTGTGATGCGGCAAAGATACGAAAAAATCTCCGAACCGCCAAGCGATTCGGAGATTATTTCTACTCTGTCGGTGCCGGCACCGCTACCTCAAGCAGACAGGCCCGCAGCGGCACCTGTTTCAGCGATACAGCCTTCTGCATTACTCCGTCAGCTTGAACGACTCAATGACGTGCTTTGCCACGTCGCCGCCGTACTTCGAGGCGTTTTCGTCGGTCCAGTAGACGGTAATGGTGTACTTCTTGTCGCCCTTGAAGATGGCACGCGACATGCCGTTACGCCCCATGTCCTTGTACGACTCGGTGAACACATAACCGTCGGCTGTCTTCTCCTTGGTGTCTGGGGTGCCGGTGAGCGAGAGGGTTGCCTCAGCGAAGTCGGCATCGATCTGCTCCTGGGTATACTCGCCGTCCCAGCTCTGACGTACATTAGCACTGATGCCGTCGAGAATCTTGCCATCAAGACGGAACTCAGTAGCCCCCATTGCCTCGGGGCCGTCGAACTTGACGAGGCCTTCGGGAACATCAAACGAGAAGCCCTTCTCGGCATCGACATGGTTGGTGTACTTTGCGCCACCGCCACCACAGGCGGTAAGCACTGCCATCACTGCGAGAACAGCGAGGCTCAAGATAGTCTTTTTCATTTTCTTACGTTTTTTAGTGGGTTAATAACTATAGATAAATAACGCTATGTACTGAGACGGGTGCCAACAGGCAAGATAAAGGCGCCACACAGACAGACTGCGTGGCGCCAAATGATGATGTTAGTCTTCGAGTGCTGTTTCCTGTACGAAGTCGAGCACGTTCTTGCGGTTGGCCTGCATGCGCTCGTACTCTTCCTTCGAGCCGACGATGAGCTTCTCGAACTCGCGCAGTCCAGTGCCTGCCGGTATGAGGTGACCGCAGATGACGTTCTCCTTCATGCCCTCCAGGTAGTCTACCTTTCCGCGGATGGCAGCCTCGTTGAGCACCTTCGTAGTCTCCTGGAAGGAGGCGGCAGACATGAAACTCTTCGTCTGCAATGCGGCACGAGTGATACCCTGCAGAATCTGTGTCGACGTGGCGGGCACGGCATCACGCACCTGGACGACCCTCAGGTCGCGGCGCTTGAGCGAGGTATTCTCATCGCGCAGACGACGCGCCGTAACGATCTGTCCGGCCTTGAGGTTATCGCTATCGCCGGCATCGGTGACTACCTTCTTACCCCAGATACGGTCGTTCTCCTCAGCGAAGTCGAGCTTGTCGACAATCTCCTGCTCGAGGAAAGCGGTATCGCCGGGGTCGTTGATCTGCACCTTGCGCATCATCTGACGAACGATAATCTCGAAATGCTTGTCGTTGATCTTGATACCTTGCAGACGATAGACGTCCTGCACCTCATTGACGATATATTCCTGTACGGCAGTGGGGCCCTTGATAGCGAGGATGTCGCTGGGAGTGATGGCTCCGTCGGAAAGCGGCGTACCTGCACGCACGGCGTCGTGCTCCTGGACGAGGATCTGCTTTGAGAGGGATACGAGATACTTGCGCTGCTCACCCGTCTTCGACGTAACGATAATCTCGCGGTTGCCACGCTTCACCTTACCCATGGTCACCTCACCGTCGATCTCGCTGACCACGGCAGGGTTCGACGGGTTACGAGCCTCGAAGAGCTCGGTGACACGAGGCAGACCGGCGGTGATATCACCACCCTTGGCAGCGGCACGCGGGATCTTGACGAGCGTCTCACCAGTCTTCACGGTCTGGCCGTCTTCAACCACCACGTGGCCACCCACGGGGAAGTTGTAGGTACCAATCTTCTCGCCATTGGCGTCGAGCACGTCGCAGGTGGGCACCTTGGTCTTATCCTTCGACTCGGTGACAATCTTCTCGGTCAGACCGGTGGTTTCGTCGGTCTCGGCACGGAAGGTGACGCCCTCGATGACATCGTTGAACTTCAGCACACCGGCATACTCGGTGACGATGACGGCATTGAAGGGGTCCCACTGGGCAATCTTGTCGCCCTTCTGCACGACGTCGCCGGTCTTGTAGTAGACGGAGGCACCGTAGGGCACGTTCACCGTGGAGAGCACAATCTTGGTATTGGGGTCAACGAAGCGGAGTTCGCCCAGACGGCTGACCACCATCTCGCAGTCGCGTCCGTCCTCGTCGAAAGGCACGGTGCGCACTTCCTCAAACTCCAGGCGTGCGTTCTCGTACTTGTTGACGATGGTGGCGTTAGCGGCAGCGTTGGCAGCCACACCACCGGCGTGGAACGTACGCAACGTCAGCTGAGTACCAGGCTCGCCAATGGCCTGAGCGGCAATGACGCCCACGGCCTCGCCCTTCTGCACCATGCGGCGCGTGGCCAGGTTGCGGCCGTAGCACTTGCGGCAGACACCCTTCTTCGACTCGCAGGTGAGCACCGAGCGAATCTCTACCATCTCTATCTCAGCAGCCTCTATCTGTTCGGCCAGCGCCTCGGTGATCTCTTCGCCGGCAGGCACGATGACCTCGCCAGTCTTGGGGTTGACCACGTCGTGGACGCTGACACGGCCAAGGATACGCTCAGCCAGAGAGCTGATGACCTCATCGCCACTCTTCAAGGCAGTACATTCCAGGCCACGAAGGGTGCCGCAGTCCTCCTCGGTGATAATAACATCGTGGGAGACATCGACGAGTCGGCGTGTCAGATAACCAGCGTCGGCCGTCTTCATAGCCGTGTCGGCCAAACCCTTACGGGCACCGTGGGTGGAAATGAAGTACTCCAGCACGGACATACCCTCCTTGAAGTTCGACAGAATGGGGTTC
>CAMNHM010000076.1 GCA_946539475.1 uncultured Prevotellaceae bacterium
CAAAGAACGTTCAGCCGTTGCAGGACTTCAACTGGGACGAGTTTGAAAAAGGCACAGTGGCCAACGTCAGCAAGGAAGAGCTCGACAAGGCTTACGACGAAACCCTGAACAAGGTGGCCGACCACCAGGTGGTGGAAGGAAAGGTCATCTCTGTCGACAAGAAAGAGGTGGTGGTCAACATTGGCTACAAGAGCGATGGTATCATCCCCGCATCTGAATTCCGCTACAATCCCGAGCTGAAGGAAGGTGACGTAGTGGAGGTCTACGTTGAGAGCGCTGAGGACCGTAAGGGCCAGCTGATTCTCTCTCACAAGAAGGCTCGCCTGTCTAAGGCTTGGGACCGTGTCAACGAGGCCCTCGACGAGCAGCAGGTCATCCAGGGCTACATCAAGTGCCGCACGAAGGGCGGTATGATTGTCGACGTCTTCGGCATCGAGGCCTTCCTGCCCGGCTCACAAATCGACGTTCATCCCATACGCGACTACGACCAGTTCGTCGGCAAGACGATGGAGTTCAAGGTTGTGAAGATCAACCAGGAGTTCCGCAACGTCGTCGTATCGCACAAGGCCCTCATCGAGCAGGAGCTCGAGGCTCAGAAGCAGGAGATCATCTCCAAGCTGGAGAAGGGTCAGATTCTCGAAGGTACTGTCAAGAACATCACCTCGTACGGCGTCTTCGTCGACCTGGGTGGTGTCGACGGACTCATCCATATCACCGATCTCTCCTGGGGCCGTGTCGACGATCCCAAGAAGGTTGTCGAGCTCGACCAGAAGATCAACGTCGTCATCCTCGACTTCGACGAGGAGAAGAAGCGCATCGCCCTCGGTCTGAAGCAGCTCACCCCGCATCCTTGGGACGCTCTCGACCCGACTCTCAAGGTGGGCGACCACATCAAGGGTAAGGTTGTCGTCATCGCCGACTACGGTGCATTCGTTGAGGTGCAGCCCGGCGTTGAGGGCCTGATCCACGTCTCCGAGATGTCGTGGAGCCAGCACCTGCGCTCAGCCCAGGAGTTCCTGAAGGTTGGCGACGAGGTGGAGGCAGTCATCCTCACCCTCGACCGCGACGAGCGCAAGATGTCGCTCGGCATCAAGCAGCTCAAGGAGGATCCATGGGAGACTATCGACGTGAAGTATCCCGTTGGCTCGAAGCACAATGCAAAGGTTCGCAACTTCACCAACTTCGGCGTCTTCGTAGAGCTGGAGGAGGGAGTCGACGGACTGATCCACATCAGCGACCTCTCTTGGACGAAGAAGGTGAAGCATCCCTCAGAGTTCACGAAGGTTGGCGAGCCTATCGACGTCGTCGTGCTCGACATCGACAAGGAGAACCGTCGCCTCTCGCTCGGTCACAAGCAGCTTGAGGACAATCCTTGGGATGCCTTCGAGGAGAAGTATGCCGTTGGCAGCGTCCATGAGGGTAAGGTCATCGAGGTGCTCGAGAAGGGTGCCGTCGTACAGCTCGAGGAGAATGTCGAGGGCTTCGCAACTCCGAAGCATCTCGTGAAGGAGGACAACACCCAGGCTCAGCTTGGCGAGGTGCTTCCCTTCAAGGTGATCGAGTTCAACAAGGATTCGAAGCGCATCATCCTCTCCCACAGCCGCACCTTCGAGGATGCCCAGCGTGAGGAGAAGCGTGCTGCCCGCAAGGCTCAGGCTCCGCGTGCCGCCAAGAAGGACGACACTCCGAAGATTGAGAACGTCGCTGCCAGCACATCGCTTGGCGATCTCGACGTCCTGGCTCAGCTGAAGGCTCAGATGGAGAAGGGCGAGTAAATCCGAAAGCCCATATAAACGAGATTGAGGGGTGCGCCGCTATTGGCACACCCCTTTTCATTTGTCCCGCTTCTGGGAAAGGTAGAAAGGTAGAAAGGTAGAAAGACAGTAAGACATCTTTTGATGTTTTTCTGCTGGAGCAAGGGGGAGGGATGGATGGAATAGATAATGTATAATGTATTATATATTACATTATATATTATACATATCAATTAATATATATTAACACATAGCCCCTACTTTATTTCGTTCAATCTGCCTTTCTGCAGAATCAGAATCATGCAAACTACCTTTCTACCTTTCTACCTTTCTGCCTTTCTGCCTTTCGCAGAACGGATACCGCTACGGGCGGATGCCGGAACGTGTAAACAGGAGAGTGTCCTTGTACTGGCATGGTAAACTCCTTCGTACTGCAATGTGGGCTTCCTAGCTGTACAATATGGGCTTCCCTGCTATACAATGTGGGCTTCCTTGCTGTACAAAGCAGGCCTCGTTGATGTGCGACTTCACGCGGCTGAGAGCGTTTTTCTGGGAGGCGGAGTGAATAACGTCAGACGTTTTCCACCCCGCAATGAGGACAGACGCCCTTGCTGTGAAGAACATGTCCGCAGTTGCCGCAGACATAGCGGGCACGGTGGTAGCGGAAATAGCGGGTGAGGGCAAAGACGATGTAGATCAGCAGCAGCGGATAGCCGACGTAGTAGAGCGTGAGGACGCTGAAGACGACATAGTCGATGCTGATGACTGCCACGAGCCCCAACACGTAGAGCAAGGCCTGTCCGGGTGTCAGCATGCGGAAAATGTCGTAGAACGTTGCGATTCCTACGATGAAGATGGCCCATACGGAAGACACAAAAATGCCTAGATGCAAAGGCAGCGAGAAGGGATTGAGCGATGGATGATAGTAGAAATGTCGCCACGACTCCGGATCGACGAGCTGAATGGTGCTGTAGAACACTGCCGCCATCGACACCAGCAGCGCCAGCAGCGTGGGATAGAAAGAGCTGATGTCGCGGAAATGCACGATCTTCGCATTTCGACGATAAAGCCGGCTGACGACGAAGAGTGCCAGGCAGAGCACTACAATGCCAAGCATGACGAGAAGATGATTGTCAGAGAATACATCGATGAAGCGCGAGATGGGATTGTCGGGAGCTACTCCCTTGAGCAGGAACACCTCTCGAATCCATCCAATGGTCTGCCCGTCGCGCGCCACCTGCACCCATACGGAGTCGACCGTGTCGGTGGGCAGCGTGATGATGTCGGCCACGACGACCCGATCCTCGCGATGCACGACGACGGTGTCCTGCACCTTCACCGTAGAATTCTCAAACGGCTGTTGCACGACGAGGTCGATGCTGTCGGCCACGACCACGAAATTGTAATTTTGGGAGTAGTGATGGGTGGTATAGAACGAGATGGAGTCCATCTGCTCAACCGTAGGAATCCAGCCGTCGGGAGTGGGCGACTCGCGACGATAGCAGCTCTGCTGGAGCAGCATCAGTACGATAATCAAGAGATAGCAAGGTTTAGTCTTCATCGGCATAGACATTCATCTGACAATGTTTGCAATCGAACTCAAGACGGAAGCGCCGACCGTCGCCTAGACGAAGGACGAGAGGCTCCTTCCACTCCGGACGGACACCCCCGCGACGTACGCAGTAGCCCATCTCGTGGCGCAGGCAGTAGCGGCACTGCATCAGCGGATCGCCAGGACGGCGCTGAGGGGTAGAGAGAGGGGCAGCTGAGGGGTCGCTATATCGCGGCGTCGTCCGCTCGCGCTGCTGTATCTTCTCCACAGCAGTCCGTCTCAAGCTGGCAAGCAGACTGCTGGGGATGAAATAGTTGAAGTCTGGCGGCAGACTGACGCTGGAAGCCTCGTAGGGCGTGTCACCCAGTCGTGAGAGCTGCGCGACGATGTTGTCGTGCTGCGGCGTCTTCGCCTGCTGATGCTCGAACCTCACGGTCGCCTCGACATCGTCCATTCGCAGGGCGAAGCCATCGTCGGTGGCCCGTAACGACAGCTTGACAGGAATTTTCCTCACTGCACTCGTCTTCGACAGCTGGCGCTCCATCGCCTGGTCGCTGCTGCGATAGAGGACGGCACCGGGACGCAGCCCCGCGGGCATCGACTGCGGGAAGAGGCGGTTACCCTCTACCCTATTCACACGGAAGCCCTGCAACTGACGCTGCTCATCGAAGAAGCATAGCCCGTCGCCATTGACAAAAGCGGCAGTTCCCGCAACGGTGAACGCCCCGCTGCGCAGCTCCTTCACCCGTCCCACCATTTGTCCCAGTGCCTTCGGAGTGTCGGGCGATGCCTGCCGCAACTGCCGTCCGAGGGCGAAGTAGGTGGTGTAGCCACGATTGAAGGTGCGCTGCAGATCTGGCTCGAACGAATAGCGGCAGCTGCCCTTCGAGGCACGCGCATATTGCGAGGGATGGGCAGCGACATAACGGTCGAGCAGCTGACTGTAGGCTGCAGTGACGTTCTTCACGTAGGCAATATCCTTCAGTCGTCCCTCAATCTTGAACGACGTTGCTCCCGCCTCAATCATGCTGCCCAGCTGCTGACTGAGGTTCAGGTCTTTCAGCGAGAGCAGGTGACGCTGATGCTCCAGCTCGCGCCCGTCGGCATCGAGCAGGTCGAACTGCATGCGGCAGAACTGTGCACACTCGCCACGATTGGCACTACGCTGGAAGCAATGCTCCGAAGCGTAGCAACGGCCCGAATAGCTGACGCAGAGGGCTCCGTGCACAAACACTTCCAGCTCCATGCCTGGCACCTGCCGATGGATGGCTGCCACCTCGTCGACCGACAGTTCTCGCGCCAATACTGCACGCCGGAATCCATGCTCCTGCAGCGACGCAACGCGCTCTGCCGTACGGTTGTCGGCCTGCGTCGAAGCATGTAGCTCGAAGGGGAGGCCCTCGGCCAACGGCAGCAGGCGCATGTCCTGCACGAGTATTGCATCGACGCCCGCCTCGCCCAGCTCCAGCAACAGTTGGCGGGCGCTCTCCACCTCATCGTCGCGAAGCAGCGTGTTGACCGTTGCATAGACGCGCGCCTCGAACTGATGGGCATAGCGGCAGAGGGCTGCAATATCGCTGAGCGAGTTGCCCGCAGCAGCCCTTGCCCCAAACTGAGGAGGCCCGATGTAGACGGCGTCTGCCCCATGATCGATGGCAGCAATGCCGGTTTCGAGATTCTTGGCGGGTGAGAGCAGTTCGAGGAGTGTCATCACTTGATCTGGTTGATGTCGTAGGGTGTCTCCTGATAGACGTAGTAGTTCACCCAGTTATTATAGAAGAGGTTTGCGTGCGCGCGCCATGTTACCAGGGGCTGCTGCTCCGGATCGTCGTGCAGGTAGTAGTTGCGAGGCATGTCGACGTCGTCCCTGATGCCGCGGTCGCGCCGATACTCGTTGTCGAGCGTGTTGGGAGCATACTCCAGGTGTCCGGTGATGAAGAACTCTCGTCCGCCACGCGCCATCACGATGCTAACGCCGCTGTCGGGCGACTCGGCAATGAGGCTCAGCTCGGGCCTCTGCTCAATGTCCTCACGGCGTATCTCGGTGTGGCGGCTATGAGGCATCATGAACACATCGTCGAAGCCTCTGAAGATAGGCAGCTGCGCCTGTAGCTTGTACTGCGGGAAGATGCCGAACATTTTCTTCTCCAGCGGATACTTCGGCACTCCATAATAGTGATAGAGTCCTGCCTGTGCCGCCCAACAGATGAAGAGCGTGCTGGTGACGTGGGTGCGCGCCCAGTCGAAGATGTCGGCAATCTCGTCCCAGTAGTTCACCTGCTCGTAGTCCATCGTCTCTACGGGTGCCCCGGTGATGATCATGCCGTCGAACTTCTCGCGCCGCATGTCAGCAAAGTCGCGGTAGAACATCATCATGTGCTCGATGGGCGTGTTCTTCGACGTGTGGCTGCGCAGTTTCATGAAGCTGATGTCGAGCTGCAGCGGCGTGTTCGAGAGCAGGCGTATGAGGTCGGTCTCAGTGGTGATCTTCAGGGGCATCAGGTTTAGGATGACGATACGTAGCGGGCGGATGTCCTGAGCGTGGGCTCTGGAGTTGGCCATCACGAAGATATTCTCGTGCTTGAGGATATCGATGGCAGGTAGGCGGTCGGGTAGTCTTAGTGGCATGTGGTCGTTTTGGTAAAAAGGCTGCAAGTGCAGGAAGCAGCTTGCAGCCTTGTGATGCTGTAAAAAGGCAGTGCTTAGAAGCTGAAGTAGAGTCCGAACGTCAGGTTCGAGCCGCTCAGGTCGAGTCCGAACTTGCTGATGTTGTTGTCGTCGCCGTCAGGATTCCACTGGTCCCATCCGATGAATCCCAGATGCGACACGAAGCTCACGTTGTCGGCCAGGTTGACAGCCACACCGGGCTTGAAGCCCACGGAAATCTCGCTCCAGTCGGTCTTCGTGGCAGAGGTGAAGTCGAGTCCGCCATCGACGAAGAAGCTCAGCTTGCCAGCCTTGGCGAAGGTGTAACGGGCATAGGGTGCAATGGTGAAGGCAGTCTCGCTGACGCCCTCCACGCCGTTGAACTTATCGCTCTGATAGCCAATTACGGTACCGATGGCCCACTCATCGTTCAGGTTGTAGCCAATCTCGGGCATCAGCTTGAAGACGGTCTCACTCTTGTCCCCAGCCAGCTTCTGGCTGCTCCATGCCTCGAAGGCCAGGCTACCGCCGACATACACTTGTGCGTTCATGCTCACTGCACAGAAAGCAGCTGCAATTGTCATCAAAAACTTTTTCATTGATATTACACTTTTAAATGAAACATTACCTGCCGCAGCAGGCGGTTATCTGATTACATCGGCAAAGATAAGCATAGAAATCGAGACCGCCAAACTTTTTACCGCGTTTTTTTGCCTTGGATAGCTTTTTATTGCTTTATTCTTGGACGTTTCAAACAAAATGAGTACCTTTGCAGGCTGAAAATACGAAATGGCAAACATGACAAATCAAAGAATAAAGTTCATTGCCGGACCATGCGTCATCGAGTCGGCAGAGCTGCTCGACACCATTGCCAACGAGCTAGTGGGCATCAACAAGCGCCTGGGCACCGACATCATCTTCAAGGCATCGTTCGACAAGGCCAACCGCACGTCGATACACTCCTTCCGCGGACCGGGTCTGGAGAAAGGGCTGCAGATGCTCGCCGACGTGAAGAGCAAGTACGGGCTACGGCTACTGACCGACATTCACGAGTCGTGGCAGGCAGAGCCCGTAGGCCAGGTGTGCGACGTGCTGCAGATTCCCGCCTTCCTCTGCCGGCAGACCGACCTGCTCGTGGCAGCCGCGCGCACGGGCAGGACGCTGAACATCAAGAAGGCGCAGTTCCTCAGCGGCAGCGACATGCGCTACCCCGTGGAGAAAGCCCGCGACGCCGGAGCCAGCGACGTATGGCTGACGGAGCGCGGCAACATGATGGGCTACGGCAACCTGGTGGTCGACTTCCGCAACCTGGCCGACATGCTCGAGATAGTGCCCACCGTCGTGATGGACTGCACGCACAGCTGTCAGCGCCCCGACTCGAAGGGGGGCAAGACGGGCGGCGACCGTCGCTTCGTGCCCTCGATGGCACTGGCAGCAAAAGCCTTCGGTGCGACAGGCTATTTCTTTGAAGTTCATCCCAATCCCGACCAGGGGCTCAGCGACGCTGCCAACATGCTCGAGCTAAGCCACCTGGAGGACATTATAAAGAAGATACTGGCATGACAACACGTGAATACGGCATACAAGCCATCCGCGACGAGGCAGAGGCGCTGCTGGCACTCATACCGAAGATGGACCATCAGTTCGACGAGGCTGTCGGACTGCTGATGGACTGCAAGGGCAAAGTGATCGTCACCGGCGTTGGCAAGAGCGGACATATCGGGGCAAAAATAGCAGCAACATTCTCGTCCACGGGCACGCCCTCGTTCTTCATCAACCCGCTCGACGTCTTCCACGGCGACCTGGGAGTGATGGCAGCGGGCGACGTCGTAGTGGCCATCTCCAACTCCGGGCAGACCGACGAGCTGCTGCGCTTCATACCAATGGTGCTACACCAGCAGATACCCATCATCGCCATGACGGGCAATCCACAGTCGCTGCTGGCAAAATACTCCACCTGCCACCTGAACGTCAGCGTCGAGCGAGAGGCATGCCCGCTGAACCTGGCTCCCACAAGCTCGACAACGGCAACGCTGGCCATGGGCGACGCGCTGGCAATAGCACTCATGCAGAAACGGCAGTTCAAGCCACAGGACTTTGCACACTTCCATCCAGGCGGAGAGCTGGGAAAGCGACTGCTGACGACGGCTGCCGACGTGATGCGCTCTACCGACCTGCCCGTCTTCGACCCAGAGCTGAACCTCGGGCAGGCCATCATGCTCGTCAGCGAAGGCAAGCTCGGACTGGGCGTAGCCGAGGTCGACGGGCGCATCGTGGGACTCATCACCGACGGCGACATACGGCGCGCCATAGAGCGATGGCAGGCGAAATTCTTCGACCACACCGTCAGCGACATCATGACGCGAAAGCCAAAGACCGTCAGTCCACAAACCAAGATCACCGACGTGCAGCGCATCATGCAGACGCACAAGATTCACTCGGTACTCGTCGTCGACGACGAGCAACACCTCATCGGCGTTGTCGATCACTATTCGTGCATGATTTAGGAAGTGGAAAGTGGAAAGTGAAGAGTGAAGAGTGAAGAATATGCTATCGCGCGGTATGTCCGTGAGCTAATATTAAGTATATTTTAAAGTGAAGAAAGGAATGAGACAATGATGCGGGGCTGCCGCCTGTACCTGGCGCTGCTGATAGCCGTGTGCCTGTCGGGAGGAAAGGCTGCGGCACAGCTCACGTCAGACTCGCTCATACGACATCAGCTGGAAGACTACGGCATCAGCTTCACCAACGACAACAGCGTGACGTTGCTCTTCTCAGGTCAAGAGAAGTTCGACGACATGTTCGAAGCCATCAGGAAAGCACGCGAGAGCATACACCTGGAATACTTCAACTTCCGCAACGACAGCATTGCGTCGCTGCTCTTCGACTTGCTGCGCCAGAAACGACGCGAGGGAGTAGAGGTAAGGGCCATGTTCGACGCCTTCGGCAACGACTCCAACAACCAGCCCCTGAAGAAGTACCACGTCGAGGCGCTGCGCAACGACAGCATCGACATCTACGAGTTCGACCCCATACGATTCCCCTGGGTCAACCACATCTGGCCCCGCGACCACCGCAAGATCGTCGTCATCGACGGATGCCTGGCCTACACCGGCGGCATGAACGTTGCCGACTACTACATCAAGGGCACGGAGCAGGTGGGAGCCTGGCGCGACATGCATTGCCGCATCGAGGGAGGAGCCGTCGACGACCTGCAGCGCATCTTCGCCCACGCCTGGCTGAAGGTGACGGGCGAGGACATCACCTCCAACCCGCGAAACTTCCGCGCCGCACACACGACTGCCGACGTAGGGCTGCTGACGGCCTCGCTGAAGCCCGACACCACCGAGACGGCAGGACGGAAGCTGGTGGGGATCGTCAACCGCGAACCAGGAACCGTGCGCACCGACGACCAACGACTGCTGGGCAAGAACAGCGCCATGCGCTACTTCTACGTCAACGCTATCAACGACGCCCGCGACTCCATACGCATCATCAACCCCTACTTCACACTCATCCCTTCCGTCACGAAGGCACTCAAGCGGGCCATCAAACGAGGCGTAAAGGTGGAGCTGATGATATCAGCGAAAAGCGACATCCCGCTGACACCCGACTGCGCTTTCTACAACATGCACCGCATGATGAAGCGCGGTGCTCACGTGTGGCTGTATCAGCCTGGCTTCCACCATTCTAAGGTGATGATGGTCGACGGAAGCTTCTGCACCGTAGGCAGCACCAATCTCGACTCGCGCAGCCTGCGCTTCGACTACGAGGAGAATGCCGTCATCATCGACCGCCCCACCACGATGGAGCTCGACCAGATGTTTGACCGCGACAAGCAGCAGAGCGTCTACCTCACGCCCGAGACGTGGGATGCCTTCCGCACTCCCTGGCAAAAGTTCCGCGGGTGGTTCGCCCACCTGCTCAGCCCGTTCCTCTGACTCTTTCGGAACGCTTGTCTTGGAAACTAATTGGCACAAATTAAGATAAATTCTTGCTGCGAACGTAAGACTATGCGGAAGAAATAATTTTCCTTAATTAGTGCCAATTAGTTTCCCCACAAAAAGAAGAATTAGTGTTCAGATCATCAAGTCCGCCATCACCATATCGCTGACGAACAAGCCCTCGCGCGACAGACGCAGACAGCCCTCCGACAGCTCCAGCAGGCCGCCCTCCACGTAGCGACGCGCCTCCCTGAGGCAGTGGCTGCGATAGCCCTCGGGAAGCTCCTGCAGGAGGATACCCTCGCGAGTGCGCAGACGGGTCATCACCGTCTCATTATAATATGTGTCGTCGTCGAGCACCTCACCCTCGGCAGGCACCCTGCCCTCGCCCACGGCACGCAGGTACTGCCCCAGGTCGGCCACGTTCCACTGCCTCCGGCGGCCCCAAAGCGAATGGGCTCCGGCACCCAGCCCCACATAGGGCGAGTGGTTCCAGTAGCCACTGTTATGACGCGAGCGCAGGACGGTGCCGTCAGCCTGACGACGTGCAAAGTTGCTGATCTCGTAATGCTCGTAGCCCGCTGCCTCCAGGCGGTCCTTCAGGTCGTAGTACATCCGGCGCGACAGCTCCTCGTCCAGCTCCTCCACACGGTGCTCCACGAGCATGCGGTAGAGCGGTGTCTGCTCCTCGTAGGTCAGCGCATAGGCCGACAGGTGCTCCACACCGAGCGCCAGGGCAGCGTCGATGTCGCGATGCCACTGCTCGAGAGTCTGCTGCGGGAAGCCGTACATCAGGTCGATGCTCACGTTGCCGATGCCGGCACGGCGCAGGTGCCCGACAGCCTCCTCCACCTGCCGCGACGTATGCCGGCGGCGCAGGAAGCTGAGACGCGCGTCGTCCCACGTCTGAGCACCCATGCTCACCCTGTTCACCCCCAGCGCGGGCAGCGCCGAGGCCAGCGCCTCAGTCACGTCGTCGGGGTTGCACTCCATCGTCACCTCGGCATCGTCCTCCACACGGTAGTTGCTGCGGATGCTGCGGAGCACCTGCCCCAGCTGGGCGACGCTAAGCTGCGACGGCGTGCCGCCACCTATGTAGACCGTCGACACCGGCTCGCCGACGGCACGCAGCGACATCTCGCGGCAGAGGGCGTCGCAATAGGCCTGCCGAGATGCCAGCAGCGTCGTCGAATAGAAGCCGCAATACACGCAGCGACTGCTGCAAAACGGGATATGAACGTAGATTCCTGCCATAAAAACGATGCAAAAGTACTAATTTTGCCTAATATTTGGAACTTTTTCTTGGTTTTTCCACAAAAAATGACTAATTTTGACGCGTTTTTTTGAGAACTTTACCTAAATATCATAACAACAACAATGAAACCTTACCAAACAAACGAAATCAAGAACATCGCACTCATCGGCAGTGCGGGAAGCGGCAAGACCACTCTTGCCGAGGCATTAGTCTACGAAGCTGGCATCATCAAGCGCCGCGGCACCGTAGAGAGTAAGAACACCATGAGCGACTACTTCCCCGTGGAGCAGGAGTACGGCTACTCAGTCTTCTCCACAGTATTCCATACAGAGTGGAACGGCAAGAAGCTCAACTTCGTCGACTGCCCGGGCAGCGACGACTTCGTGGGAGGAGCCATCACGGCACTCAACGTCACCGACCAGGCCGTCATCCTCGTCAACGGACAGTACGGGCCCGAGGTTGGCACGATGAACGCCTTCCGCAACACCGAGAAGCTCCATAAGCCCGTCATATTCCTCGTCAACCAGCTCGACCGCGACAACTGCGACTACGACCAGATACTCCACCAGCTGCAGGAGACCTACGGCAACAACTGCGTCCCCGTGCAGTACCCCGTGGCCTGCGGTGCCGGCTTCAACAGCATCATCGACGTGCTCATCATGAAGAAACTCACATGGAAGCCCGAGGGCGGAGCACCCACCATCGAGGACATTCCCGCCGACCAGATAGACAAGGCCAAGGAGTGGAAGGCTGCCCTCGTCGAGGCCGCCGCAGCTGGTGACGACAAGCTCATGGAGAAATTCTTCGAGACCGAAGACCTCACCGAGGACGAGATGCGTGAAGGCATTCGCAAGGGTCTCGTCACACGCAGCATCTTCCCCGTCTTCTGCGTCTGCGCAGGCCGCGACATGGGCGTACGCCGCCTCATGGAGTTCCTCGGCAACGTAGTGCCCTTCGTCAGCGACATGCCGAAGGTGAAGAACACAGGAGGACTCGAAGTGGCACCCGACGCCGCTGGCCCCACCTCGCTCTACTTCTTCAAGACCGGTATTGAGCCACACATCGGTGAAGTGAGCTACTTCAAGGTCATGAGCGGAACCGTCAAGAGCGGCGACGACCTCACCAACGCCGACCGCGGCTCGAAAGAGCGCATCGGAACACTCTACGCCTGCGCAGGCACCAACCGCATACAGGTCGACCAGCTCGTGGCTGGCGACATAGGATGCACCGTCAAGCTCAAGGACGTCAAGACCGGCAACACCCTCAACAGCAAGGACAACACCGACTGGCGCTTCAACTTCATACAGTACCCCAACTCCAAGTTCTCACGCGCCATCAAGGCCGTCAACGAGAGCGAGACCGAGAAGATGATGGC
>CAMNHM010000077.1 GCA_946539475.1 uncultured Prevotellaceae bacterium
ACGAAGAGGCCTGGGGACTGAAGAAACTGGCTTACCAGATTGAGAAGAAGACCAGTGGGTTCTATTTCCTGTTGGAATTCGAGGCTGAGCCAGTTATTGTCAAGACACTTGAGACTGCCTATCGTCGTGACGAGAAGGTGATTCGCTTCCAGACGGTGAAGCTCGACAAGTATGCTGCCGAGTATGCCGAGAAGCGTCGTAAGAAGTATCAGACTAAAGAAGAGGAGGCTTAAATCATGGCAGAACAATCAGAAATCCGTTATCTCACTGCTCCTTCGATTGACACGAAGAAGAAGAAGTATTGCCGTTTCAAGAAGAGCGGTATCAAGTACATCGACTACAAGGATCCCGAGTTCCTGAAGAAGTTCCTCAACGAGCAGGGTAAGATCCTTCCCCGTCGCATCACTGGCACATCGCTGAAGTTCCAGCGTCGCGTGGCTCAGGCCGTTAAGCGCGCCCGCCAGATCGCTCTGCTGCCTTACGTAACCGACATGATGAAGTAAAACCTAAGGAGGACGCAAGACTATGGAATTGATTTTGAAAGAAGATATTATCGGTCTGGGTTATAAGAACGATATTGTGAACGTGAAGTCTGGCTATGGCCGTAACTACCTGATCCCCCAGGGTCTGGCAGTCATCGCATCAGAGTCGGCTAAGAAAGTACTTGCTGAGAACCTGAAGCAGCAGGCCCACAAGCTGGCTGCCCAGAAGGCTGCTGCCGAGGAGCGTGGTAATGCTCTGCAGGGCGTGGCTCTGTGCATCGCTGCCAAGGTAAGTGCTACGGGTCAGCTGTATGGCTCGGTGAACGTTGCTACTGTTGCTGAGGAGCTGAAGAAGCTGGGTCACGACATCGACCGTAAGATCATCACCATGCGTGATATCAAGAAGGTTGGTGAGTATGTTGCTCAGGTTCATTTCCACAAGGAGGTGACTGTCGAGATTCCTGTGACGGTCGTCGCTGAGAACGCTCCTGAGGAGGAGGCTCCCGCAGTGGTTGAGGAGGCTCCCGCAGCTGTTGAAGAGGCTCCCGTCGAGGAGGCTCCCGTAGCTGAAGAGGAAGAGGCTCCCGCAGCTGAGTAAGCTTTCAGACGCTATACGCATCAAATATAAATCCCAGCTACCTTCAGGGTGGCTGGGATTTTTTTTCGTACCTCGTACCTCGAGATAAACCTTCTAGTCGAGTCCGAATAGGCGGCTCAGTCCGCCGTTGACACCCGAGAATCCCATGAATGCAAGGCTCAGCAGTCCGGCTGAGACGAGCACGATGGCCATTCCGCGCATGCCGCGTGGGATGTTGGTCAGCTCAAGCTGTTCGCGCATACCGGCGAAGACGGTCAGTGCCAGTCCGAAGCCGATGGCTGTTGAGAACGCGTACATGATGCTCTGTGCGAGGTTATAGTCCTTCTGGATGACGAGGATAGCCACGCCGAGCACGGCGCAGTTGGTGGTGATGAGCGGCAGAAAGATTCCCAATGCCTGATAGAGTGGGGGCGACACCTTCTTCAGCACGATCTCGACCATCTGCACGAGCGACGCGATGACGAGGATGAAGGCGATGGTCTGAAGGTACTCAAGCCCGTTGGGGGTGAGTATGTAGGTCTGTACGAGCCATGTGACAAGCGTGGCGAGCGTCAGCACGAAGGCTACTGCCGCCGACATGCCCAGCGAGGTGTCGATCTTCTTCGAGACGCCTAGGAAGGGGCAGATGCCTAGGAACTGTGCCAGCACGATGTTGTTGACAAAGATGGCACTGATAAATATAAGTAGGTATTCCATAGTTTATGCTTTCTTTAGTTTGTTCACAATGGCGATGAGGTATCCCAGCGTGATGAACGCTCCCGGTGGCAGGATGAAGAGCAGGATGTTGGTGGTCTCTGGCAGCAGTACGAATCCGAAGACTGCCCCTGCTCCGAGCAGCTCGCGTACGATGCCCAGCAGTGTCAAGGCTATCGTAAAGCCCAGCCCAATGCCGATGCCGTCGAAGAGTGAGGCCACGGGCGAGTTCTTCGCAGCGAAGGCCTCGGCACGTCCGAGGATGATGCAGTTGACGACGATCAGCGGGATAAACAGTCCCAGCGCTTTGTCGACGTCGGGCAGGTAGGCCTTGATGACGAGCTGCAGGATGGTGACAAAGGCTGCTATGACGACGATGAAGACAGGTATGCGCACCTTGTCGGGCGTGAGGTTCTTCAGCAGCGAGATGACGAAGTTGGTGCAGATGAGCACCACCATCGTTGCCAGTCCCATCGACAGGCCATTGATGGCTGACGTTGTGGTGGCCAGGGTGGGGCACATGCCCAGCATCAGGACGAACGTTGGGTTCTCCTTGACGATGCCGTTGCGGATGATATTTGCGTAATTCATAGATCGTTGGCTTTTTGTGAGGCACCCGATGTGGCGTCGGCGGGTGCCGTTCCTTTATAAGCGTTATAGGCATTTGTGACAGCCAGCAGGAAGGCACGGCTGGTGATGGTCGAGGCAGTGATGGCGTCGACGCGACCGCCGTCCTTGCTCACGGTGAGCCCATCAGCAGGGTTCAGGCCCACGATACAGCCCTTTTGCCCCTTTTGAAACCATTGGTCGGCTTTGGCTCCGAGTCCAGGCGTCTCCTGATGCTCGAGCAGCGTGTAGCCAAGGATCGTACCCTCTGGGTCGAATCCTACGAGTACGCGCAGCGTCCCGCCAAAGCCCATTGTGGCACTTTCGACGGCTGCTCCCCGATCGGTGTTGTAGACGACGTATGTCTGCTCCTTGCCCTTGCTGTCCTGTTGGCGCAGGGTGTCGATGCTGCTGACGGTGACGTTGCTGCTGGCGAGGACGTTGCGTATGCCGTTCTCCAGCGCCAGTCGCTTTTGCTCAGCTATGGGGGCGGAGGTCATGTGGTTTACGAAGGCCAGCACACCGCCCATGACGACAGCGACAGCCGTGAGCACAACCACCATGTTGACAAGTGATGATTCCAGTTTCTTCATTTCTTTACCTCCTCTCCGAAGCGGCGGGGCTTCACATAGTTATTGATCAGTGGCGTGAAGGCATTCATGATGAGAATGGCGAACGACATTCCCTCAGGATAGCTGCCCCAGTTGCGGATGACGATTGTGAGCAGGCCTATGGCGACACCATAGATCAGTTGTCCGCGAGGGGTCATGGGCGAGGTGACATAGTCGGTGGCCATGAAGATGGCTCCCAATAGCAGGCCTCCGCTGAGGATGACGGTGAGCGGATCGGCATAGGCTGGATTGGCGAGGTGCATGATGCCGCTGAAGACGAATACGGTGGCGACGATTGATACGGGGATGTGCCAGGTGATGATCCGTTTCCAGAGCATGTAGGCCAATCCGAGTAGCAGTGCCAGCGCACAGATCTCGCCTATGGTGCCGGCGCCACCACCTTGTGAATAGTCGCCCAGTAGCAGGCTTACGGCATCGGGCAGCTGCGACAGCAGACTGACGTCGCCCGTTTGGATGGCCTGTTTCATCACGGCTAGCGGTGTTGCTCCCGTGGTGGCATCGGTATAGGCGAGCAGGTTGCCTGGCACGGGCCAGCTGGTCATCTGTGCCGGGAAGGCCACGAGCAGTGCGCAGCGTCCCACGAGTGCTGGGTTGAAGATGTTGTTGCCCAGTCCTCCAAACGACATCTTGGCAACGCCGATGGCGAAGAGTGCTCCGATGATGATGATCCATATAGGAAGGTTGGAGGGAAGGTTCATGCCCAGCAGCAGGCCTGTGAGTGCTGCCGATCCGTCGGCGATGGTGTTGTGTGGATTCTTCAGGATCCACTTGTTGATAGCCCACTCGAAGAAGACACAGGCAGCGACGCTCGTCAGGCAGACGATGGCTGAGCCGATGCCAAAGTACAGGAACGACACCAGCAGGGCAGGCATGAGGGCGATGATGACGCCTCGCATGTTGCGCTCTACGGAGTCGTTGCCGTGGGCGTGGGGCGATAGTGATACAACTAGTTTGCTCATATTAAGTGGGAATGCTTCATATCGTTTGTTTCCTGTTTCATTTCTTGCTTGCCCTGCTGCGGATGATGCCCATCACTGTCTGCTTGCCCTCGCGGATATTGTCGAGCAGCGGACGATGTGCAGGGCAGGTGAACTGGCATGAGCCGCACTCGATACAGCTGACGATGTCTTCGTGCTCGGCCTTCTCCCAGTTCTTGAACGACGAGAGCTTGGCCAGCAGGTAGGGCTCCAGGCCCATCGGGCAGGCGGCTACGCACTTTGCACAGCGGATGCAGGGCTGCGGCTCCTTGCGGCGGGCGTCTTCGCCAGAGAGGATGGTCACGGCGTTGGTGCCCTTGCAGATGGGCACGTCTGTCGAGACGAGTGCCTTGCCCATCATTGGCCCGCCTGCCAGCAGCTTGTTGTCGCCCTCAGGCATTCCGCCGCAGAGGTTGATAAGGTCGCTCATCGGGGTGCCCATGCGTACGAGGAAGTTGGCGGGGTGCTTCAGCTGCTTGCCCGTGACGGTGGTGTAGCGCTCGAAGAGTGGCTTATGCTTCATCACCGCTTCATAGACGGCAAAGGCGGTGCCAACGTTCTGTACAATGGCTCCCACGTTGACGGGGATGGCTGGAGGGGCAGGCACCTGTCGGCGTATGACGGCGTCGACCAGCTGCTTCTCGCCGCCCTGGGGATAGCGCTGCTTCAGGGGTACGACCTCGACCTGGTAGTCGGTGTCGCTGAAGGCCTCGGCACATTTCTTGCTGAGCAGCTCAATGGCCTTGGGCTTGTTGGTCTCGATGCCGATATATCCTGTATTGACTTTTGCGGCTTTCATCAGTAGCTCCAGTCCTACGATGATCTCGTCGGCATGCTCCATCATCAGGCGGTAGTCGGCGGTGATGTAGGGCTCGCATTCCACGGCATTGATGATGACGCACTCGGCTTTTGCTGTCGGCGGTGGCGTGAGCTTGATGAACGTGGGGAATCCTGCGCCGCCCATGCCCACAATGCCGGCGTCCTTGACGCGGTTGACGATGATCTCGGGTGTCAGCTCAGGGTGGTCTTTGACGTGCTCGAGACGGTCGGAGCGGTCGATGTGCTCGTCCCACTCGTCGCCCTCGACGTCGACGATGATGACAGGCTTGCGATAGCCAGTGGCATCGATGGCTGTGTCGATCTTTGCCACCGTACCACTGACCGAGGAATAGATGGGTGCTGAGACGAAACTGCCTGCCTCAGCCAGCAGCGTGCCCACTTTCACCTTGTCGCCACGTTGGACGATGGCACGGGCAGGGGCACCGATGTGCTGCGACAGCGGGAAGATAGCCTGCTTGGGCAGCGGGGCCACCTGTGTGGGCACCTCGTGGGTGAGCTTGTTCTCTTCAGGGTGGATGCCACCTATACGGAATGTGCGGATGGACATTGAAAGTTGAAAGTTAAAAGTTGAAAGTTGAGAGTTGAGAGTTGAAAGATGAGAGATGAGAGTTGAGAGTTGAGAGTTGAGAGTTGAGAGATGGCTATGCCTGCTGAGCAGCCTCTGGCGTCGGCTTAGGGGCAGGGAAGTTGACAGCCTGGATGGCATGTGTAGGACAGGCCTCGACGCACTTGCGGCAGAGGCGGCATTTCTCGGCATCTATGTAGGATAGGTTCTGCCCGAGCGTGATGGCTTCGAACTTACACTCCTTGACACACTTGCCACAGCCGATGCAGCTCACTTTGCAGGCTTTCATCGAGACGGCGCCCTTGTCGCGATTCATGCACGAGACATAGACGCGGCGGTTCTTTGGGCCTTTCTTCCGCAGCTCGATGATGTTGCGCGGACAAGCCTTCGCACAGGCACCGCAGGCCGTACAGCGGTCGTCGTCGACCTCAGGCAGACCTGTCTCAGGATTGATGTGGATGGCGTCGAACTGGCAGGCTGCCACGCAGTCGCCACAGCCCAGACAGCCGTAGCCGCAGGCCGTCTCGCCGGCACAGCAGGCGTTCATGGCTGCACAGGTGCGCAGCCCGCCATACTCGGCAATGCGGGGGCGGTGCTCGCAGGTGCCGTTGCAGCGCACGACAGCCACCTTCGGCTCACCATTGGCGATAGCCATTCCCAGCAGGTCGGCCACCTGCGTCATCACCTCGCTGCCTCCTACAGGGCAGTTGAGCCCGTCGAGACTGCCGGCGTCGGCCCCCTTCACCAGCGCGTCGGCCATACCTCCGCAGCCGGCGAATCCGCAGCCGCCACAGTTGGCTCCTGGCAGCAGCTCGCTGACCTGGGCAATGCGTGGATCTTCGTACACAGCAAAGCGCTTGGAGCAGGCATAGAGCACGACAGCTGCTATGAGTGCGATGGCTCCAAGGACGATGACTGCAATTAAGATGAAATTCATAGGATCTATACGTTTTTTTATTTGTCAGTCGTTTCCAGAAAGAAGGTGATCTTGCGGGAAATGCTACCCCGAAACATCCACACACCAATATAATAAGGTACGAGCGAAAGGAGCATCAGCAGGGCGGTGAGACCTTCGCTGCAATGAGCTGCCAGGCACGCTGCGAGCACCGCCAGCATCAGCAGCAAGGGAAGACCAAAGCCAATGAGCAATGCCCGTCCTGCCATCGCGCCCTGCGTCGACACTACGACGCTCTGGCCTTCCTGCCATTGGCGCGAGTCGCTGGCAATGTCCACGTCGACGATCTTCTCCT
Source organism: uncultured Prevotellaceae bacterium (assembly GCA_946539475.1). The sequence goes on from CAMNHM010000077.1 coordinate 6,644, forward strand.
TCGCCTCAGCGGTATGGCAGCGTGAGGCAATCTGACAGCCCCCACATGCCGCTGCCTGCAGGATTCTCACCCTCGCGCGACCGTTGCTGATCGACTCAATAATACCGTCGTGGTGTATCACGTTCTCCATTGCGGGTGCAAAGTTACGAATTTTTTTTCCCATATTCGCTTTTTTTTAAAAAAATATCATCAATCGTTTGCAAATACGAATCCTTTTTGCTACTTTTGCAAACGAATCATTCTACGAAAAAGTGTTATGAAGGCTACAGAACAGACCATTCAGCAGATTGACAGGGCATTGCGTAAGACAGCCGAGAAATATCCCGCCACTGTCGAGGCCACACAGATGACCGACATTCACATCCGTGTCACACAGGAGTCGGGCGAGCTGATGACGTTCGACGACGACGACCGCGAGCTGACGCGATGTGTCGTCGAGCAATGGATTGACAACAAGGACGACAACTTCTACGAGGAGGTTGCGGCAGTCGTCAAGGTGTGCATCGGGCGACAGAAAGAGCTGCTTGAGGGACTGTCGATCCTGAAGCCATACTCCTTCGTGCTGGAGGACGACGACAGTGAGAGCCTGGAAGAACTCTACGTCGTCGACGACGATATTGCCATCATCGCTCCCCTGTCGATGGACAATCTCGACAGCGATCTCGACGACTTCCTCGACAACCTGCTAAAGTCGTGAGCGCATGGGGCCACGCGGCATCGTTCGTTTCATATCACGTGTTGACGCATGGCGTGCCACTCATGTCAGCGAGCGCATGTTTGTGCTCATCCTGGCATTCTTCGTGGGCTTCTTCGCTGCAGTTGCTGCCTACCTGCTCCACTGGCTCATCAACCATATCGGGCTGCTGCTGACGGGCCGCTTCGACGCCGACACCTTCAATCTCCTCTATCTCGTCTATCCCGTCGTGGGCATCCTGCTGACGATGCTCTTCGTGAGGTATGTCGTGAAGGACGAGATCTCCCACGGCATCACCCGCATACTCTATGCCATCAGCCAGAACCGTTCGCGGCTGAAGGCCCACAACACATGGTCGAGCGTCGTAGCTTCGGCAATCACTATCGGCTTCGGAGGCTCAGTCGGAGCAGAGGCACCGATTGTGCTGACGGGCTCAGCCATCGGCTCCAACCTTGGAAAGATGTTCCGTCTCGACAGCCACACGCTGATGCTCCTCGTCGGATGTGGCGCTGCAGGAGCTATTGCCGGCATCTTTAAGGCCCCCATCGCAGGACTCGTCTTTACCCTCGAGGTGCTGATGATCGACCTGACGATGGCCTCGCTGATGCCTATTCTCGTCAGCTGTGTCACAGCGACTTGCTTCACCTATATCTTCAGTGGCGACGCTGCACTCTTCACCTTCCATCTCGACGATGCCTGGACGGTGGAGCGCATCCCTGCCTGTGTCCTGCTGGGCGTCTTCTGCGGGCTCGTCAGTCTCTACTTCGTCAGGATGATGGGCTTCTGCGAGGACATCTTTGCACGGTTCAAGGACAAGCCTTACGTGAAGCTCGTTATGGGCGGCCTGCTGCTGTCGCTGCTCATTTTCCTCTTCCCATCGCTCTATGGCGAAGGCTACAACAGCATCGACCTGCTGCTCAACGGGCGCGGGGAGGACGACTGGAGCCAGATCCTCAACAACTCGTTCTTCGCCGGACAGGAGCACATGCTCGTCATTTATGTCGCGCTGGTGCTGCTGACGAAGGTCTTCGCCACCTCAGCCACTAACGGCGGAGGCGGCTGTGGCGGAACGTTCGCTCCCTCGCTCTTCATCGGCTGTTTCGGAGGATTTTTCTTCTCGCGCATCTGGAACATCTACGAGCTGGGCGTCCATGTGCCTGAGAAGAACTTTGCGCTGATGGGAATGGCGGGTGTGATGTCGGGTGTGATGCACGCTCCGCTGACGGGCATCTTCCTAATAGCAGAGCTGACGGGTGGCTACAGCCTGTTCCTGCCGCTGATGATCGTCAGCGTCTGCAGCTACCTGACTATCATCCTCTTCGAGCCTCACAGCATCTATGGGTCGCGACTGGCCAAGGAGGGCAAGCTCATCACCCATAACACCGATCACGCCGTGCTGACGCTGATGCAGCTCGACAGCGTCATCGACCGCGACTATCTCGCTGTCAGCCCTGATACCGAGCTGGGCCAGATCGTACATCGCATCAGCCGTTCGAGAGGCAGTATCATTCCTGTCATCGATGCGGCGGGGGGTCTGCTGGGCGAGATCGACATCACGAAGATCCGCCATGTCGTCTTCCGCATCGAACTCTACCACCATTTCAAGGCTGCGCAGCTGATGCAGGAGCCTTCGGCAGTGCTGACAGACAGCCTGCCCATGACCGTTGTGATGAAGACTTTCGATGAGACGCGGGCCGACTACCTGCCTGTCCTCGACAGCGACGGCCACCTGAAGGGATACCTCTCGCGCCAGCACGTTTTCACTCAGTACAGGCGGATGGTTGCCGATATGAGCGACGACTAGGAATCCGTTATATAGCCTATAAGCCGATAGGTGCGCCTGGCGTTGCCGCGTTTCGGCATCAGTAGCTCCTCCGGCGAAACTCAGAGCAGGTGATGGCCGTGGCGATGGCGACGTTGAGACTCTCGGCGCCGGGGCGGAACTGCGGGATGAGCAGTCGGTGGGTGACCATTTGGCGGATCTCGTCGCTGATGCCGTTCCCTTCGTTTCCCATTACGATAATAGCTTTTGTGGGCAATTCCTGGGCGTAGATGTCGCTTCCGTCGAGCAGCGTGCCACAGATAGGTAGCGGCGTCTGCTGCAAATATTCCTTTAAGTCGGTATAGACAATGTTTACGCGTGCAATGCTGCCCATCGTAGCCTGGACGACCTTGGGACTCCAGGCGTCGGCAGTGTCGGGCGAACAGACTATCGTGTCGATGCCAAACCAGTCAGCAATGCGGATAATCGTACCTAGGTTGCCAGGATCCTGAACGCCGTCGAGAGCCAGCGTCAGCGGCGACAGCGGCTGTCGGCTGACATCGCTCGCTGAGGGTAGGGGAAACACTGCCAGCACGTGTTGTGGATGCTGCAGGAAGCTGACCTTGCGCAGCTCCTCCGGCGTCACCTCGACGACCTTGTACTGCTTCTCTGGTGTCGCCTCGATATCCTTGCGCAGCTGCTCGTTCTGGGCGATCCATTCCGGCGTGGCAAACACCTCGGCAGGCCGGAAACCAGCCGCCAGCAAGTCGCCGACCACTTTGGGACCCTCTGCCACAAACAGCCTCTCTTGCTGGCGATTCTTCTTCGTCTCAAGCTGTTTCACTTGCTTGATCTGGTTCTTGCTGATCATACTCTCTCCACTTGTTTCACGCCCTTCACGGTGCGTAGTTTCTTGATGAGCGTCTCCAGACGGGCGGTGTCGCCCATCATCACGACCAGGTTACCGCGGAACAGCCCGTCGTGGGCGTCGATGTTGATACTCCGCAGCACGAGCTTCTCGTCTTTCGAGATGATGCTCGTCAGGTTGTTCACGATGCCCAGGTCGTCGTTGCCAATGACGCGCAGCGTGATCTGATACTGCGAGGCACCCTTGCCGCTCCATTTCGCCTTCACGATGCGATAGCCGAAGCGGCGGCGCATCTCAGGGGCGTTCGGACAGTCGCAGCGATGAATCTTGATGCCTCCGCTGACGGTGACGAAGCCAAACACGGGGTCGCCATAGATGGGGTTGCAGCAGTGGGCCAGCTGATAGTCGACGCCCTTGAGGTCCTTGCCGATGACGAGCACGTCGTCGTTCTGCGGGAGGTTGCCCGTGAGGTGCTCTTCCAGTACGAACTCCTCAGCCGAGCGCGTGGGGGCGTCGCCAGTCAGGCTGCGCTCACCCTGCTGCAGCTCGACGTATTTGTCGATGACGGTGGCGACGTCGAGCGTACCGTCGGCTAGCTGGCGATAGAAGTCGCTGGCCTCCTTGTAGCCCAGCTTCTTGATCACGCGCATCATCACCGACTCTTCCAGCTCTATCTTGCGGTTCTTGAACTTGCGCTCCAGCATCTCCTTCACCAGGAGCGCCTCCTTCTGCTGCGTCTCCTTGATAGCCAGGCGTATCTTCGACTTCGCCCTCGACGTCTTCACGATGCTGAGCCAATCCTGCTTGGGGCGCTGCGTCGACGAGGTCAGAATCTCTACCTGGTCGCCTGAGTGCAGCTCCTGGCGAATGGTCACCAGACGGCCGTTCTCACTCTGCGAACGTCCCTCGGCCGAGCGTATGCGCGCTCCCGTGCACTGGCTGCCTACGCGCGAATGAATATGGTAGGCCATATCGAGCACAGTAGCTCCCTTGGGGAATTTCAGCAGGTCGCCACGAGGCGTGAAGACGTAGATCTCGTCGTCGTAGAGGTCCATCTTGAACTGGTCCATCGCCTCCATGCCTGAGGCGTTCTCCAGCATCTGGCGGATGCTCGTCAGCCAGTCGTCTATCCCTCCGCTGTCGGCTTTCACGCCTTTGTAGCGCCAGTGGGCTGCCACGCCGCGCTCAGCCACCTCGTCCATCCGCTCCGTGCGTATCTGCACCTCCACCCATTTGTTCTCGGGCCCGCGGACCGTGATGTGTAGGCTCTCATAGCCGTTCGACTTCGGCACGCTGAGCCAGTCGCGCATGCGCTTCGGGTTCGACGGGTACATGTCGGTGATGATGGCAAACGTCTTCCAGCACTGCTGTTTCTCCTCCTCCGGCGGGCAGTCGATGATGATGCGGATGGCAAAGAGGTCGTAGACGCCCTCAAACTCGCAGTGCTGCTTCTTCATCTTTTGCCAGATGGAGTGTATCGACTTCGTGCGTCCCTTCATGTGGAACTTCATCCCGGCAGCCTTGAGCTTCTCGTCTATAGGGGTAATAAAGCGCTCGATATAGGCGTCGCGAGCAGCCTTCGTGGCATTCAGCTTCTCGCGGATGTGATAGTAGGCGTCGTGCTCGAGGTATTTCAGGGAGAGGTCCTCCAGCTCGCTTTTCAGCTTGTAGAGACCCAGCTTGTGGGCCAGCGGGGCATAGAGGTAGGCAGCCTCCTGGCTCACCTCGTGGCGTGCCTCCTCATTAGGTGTGTCGCGTATCTGCCGCATTAGGTTCACGCGGTCGGCAATCATGATCAGGATCACGCGCATGTCCTCAGCGAAGCTCAGCAGCAGGTTGCGGAAATTCTCGCTCTCGACGACAGGGTTCTTCTTGTAGAGCTCCTGTATGCGCTGCAGGCCGTGCAGTATTCGTCCCACCGCCTCACCGTAGGCACCCTTAGCCTCTTCGACGGTCATCATCCCGCACTCGATGCATGGGCGGAGCATGATGGCCAGCACGGCGTCGCGCCTCAGACCAATCTCGTCGACGGCCAGCAGTGCCGTCTGCAGGCTTGTCACGATGGGGTTCAGCCCGAAAAAGTCGCGCTGCAGCTGCCCCTCGCTCAGCGCCTGCATCAGCTGTTGGCGCAGCCTCTGCTCGTCGCCTTCCTGCAACGACGATGTCACCTTCTCCTTCAGCTCTGCGTAGAGCGTCAGGGCCAGCTCCTTCTCCTTTGTGGTGATGTCTATCTGTTCGTTCATATCCTTCGCTGCTATTTAACTGCTATAAAGCTAAGTATCTCAATATTTGCTTTCGTCTAACGGGAAAGTTTCTGCAAATTTACGGAAAAAACTTCATATCGCAGTGCCCGATGCCGTTTTTTTTGCTTATTTAGCAAATTCTCGTTCAGTTGCATGGCTTATATACTCTCACTGAGCCCACTTGAAAAAGTCTCAGTGATATTGCGAACATTGGCGCAGCCGCTCC
>CAMNHM010000078.1 GCA_946539475.1 uncultured Prevotellaceae bacterium
CAGGCCGACCGCTTCCAGAACATGGTCATCCGCGGCTTCCACACCGAGCTCGAGGCTGTCTATGAGGAGTATAACATCGGCATCGCACAGGACTCACGCAAGCTCTGGGAGTCGCTCGCCCGCATGCTCTTCCCCGAGCATCCCTATGGCACGCAGACCACCATCGGCACGCAGGAGCACCTGAAGAATCCGTCGATCACGAACATCAAGCGCTACTTCGACCACTGGTACCGCCCCAACAACGTCGCCATCTGCATGGCTGGCGACCTAGATCCTGAGAAGACCATCGCCATCATCGAGAAATACTTCGGCGAGTGGAAGCCCGGCGACGACGTTGCACAGCCAGAATTCCCAGCCATGAAGCCCATCACGGCACCCCGCGACACCACCGTCTACGGACTCGAGGCAGAGACGCTGTGGCTCGGCTGGCGCTTCGACCGCGGCAACTCCCTGCAGGCCGACACCCTCACCGTCATCGAGAATATCCTCAACAACGGCACAGCCGGACTCCTCGACCTCGACATCAACCAACAGATGAAGATGCTCAGCTCCTTCGGCGGCGCACAGGTGCAGCGCGACTACAGCTGCTTCATCCTCGCCGGCACGCCGAAGGAGGGACAGACACTCGACGAGGTGCGACAGCTGCTCCTCGACGAGCTGGAGAAACTCCGTCAGGGCAACTTCAGCGACGACCTCCTGCCCTCCGTCGTCAACAATCTCAAACTGCAGTACTACAACTCCCTCGAAAGCAACCGCTCACGTGCCGACATGTTCGTCGACGCCTTTATCAACGAGGTGCCCTGGAGCCAGAAGGTAGGATATCTCGACCGCATCAGCAAGATTACGAAAGAGCAAATCGTCAGCTTCGCACGCGAGCACTTCGCCGACAACTATGTTGCCGTCTACAAGCGGCAGGGCGAGGATACCACGCTGAAGAAGATCGACAAGCCACAGATCACCCCCATCCCCACGAACCGCGAGCTCGTCAGCGACTTCGTCAAGCAGGTGCAGGAGACGCCCGTCGAGCCCATCCAGCCTCGCTTCGTCGACTTCAAGAAGGACCTGGCGTTCAGCAACATCGGACAGCTGCCAGCCATCTATGTCCAGAACAACGAGAACGGCCGCTTCCAGCTCGCCTTCCGCTACGACTTCGGCGAGGAGGCTGACGTCCGCTACGCCTATGCCGCCGAGTACCTCGACTACCTGGGCACCGACAGCCTCACCAGCGAGCAGCTCAAGCAGCAATTCTACAAGCTCGCCTGCTCCTACAACATCAGCGTAGGCGCACGCACCATCAGCGTCAGCCTCAACGGACTGAGCGAGAACATGCCTGAGGCACTACGACTGCTCGAGCACGTCCTCCAGCATGCACAGCCCGACCAGAACGCATGGATGAGCTATGTCAGCCTCGTCGAGAAAGTGAAGGCCGATGCCAAGCTCAACCAGCAGCGCAATTTCTCGGCACTCGTCAACTACGGCCTCTACGGCACCTATAACCCCACTCGCAACCAGCTCTCCACAGAGCAGTTGCAGCAGCAGGATCCTGCCGAGCTGCTCGCCCTGCTCCGCCAGCTGGCCAGCTACGAGCATTCCGTACTCTACTACGGCCCCATGACACAGCAGCAGCTCGCCGAGGCCATCCAGCAGAACCACAGCGTCGCCGCCGACCTGCAGCCCGTGCCACAGGGTGAGCACTACGCCCTGCAGCCCACGCCTCAGAACGAAATACTCATCGCCCCCTACCAGGCGAAGAACATCTACATGCGCATGCTGCACAACGAGCAGCGCACCTGGCATCCCGAGGAGGCTGCCGTCCAGGCACTCTTCAACGAGTACTACGGCGGTGGCATGAACACCATTGTCTTCCAGGAGCTGCGCGAGGCACGCGGTCTGGCCTACAACGCCTTCGCCGCCTATATGTCGCCGTCGTATAAGGAGCAGCCCGAGTACTTCTTCACCCATATCATCACCCAGAACGACAAGATGATGGACTGCATACGCCAGTTCCACCAGATCCTCGACTCCATACCGCAGAGCGAGCCGTCGTTCCAGATAGCAAAGGATGCACTCACGAAGCGCCTCGCCAGCCAGCGCACCACGAAGTTCGGGCTCATCAACGCCTGGATCACGGCCCAGGAGCGTGGCATCGACTACGACCTCAACGAGCAGATATTCAAGGCACTGCCTGCCCTGACGCTCGCCGACATCGTTGCATTCGAGCAGCAGCTCATGGCCCAGAAGCCCTACCGCTATGTCATCCTTGGCGACGAGAAGGAGCTCGACCTGATTGAGCTCAGCCAGATAGGGTCCATCCGCCGCGTCAGCACCAGTGAGATCTTCGGGTATTAATCGAGAGCCCGAGAGCCCGAGACCTCGAAGCCCCGAGACCCCGACCCCCCCCCCACCGCATGGAAGAGCTCTATCAGCGATATATCCATCTTCCAGCAGAGCAGCTCCGGCTGCTCTGCTTTTTGGCCTATACCGGGCAGGCCACCACGCCGTCTGTCCTACAGGCCTGTTCGCGCTGCCTGCAACTCCAGAGACAAGAGCTGAAGAGCCTGCTCAGTGCCCTCAACCCATACTTTAAGAACACGCTCCTCGTCTACGACAACAACTACAGCCTCCTGCCCAGCCATCAGGGGCCGTTGCTCGTCTACCTCCTCTGTGAGCGCCCCAACTGGCTGCGCGACTTCGACCGCGACTATGCCAGCCTGCAGCTGCCTTTCGCAGGCGAACTGCTCCGCCAACTACGGCTGTGCATCATGGGACGCTTCGACGACCACATACCGCCCGTCGTCGACAACAACATCGTCCAGGCACTCACACCCCTCGCCTGCAACAAGGCATTCCTGCCCTACCTACGAAGGATCGTGCCCGGCATAGCCATCGACTTAATTTTCGCCTCCGCCACATATCAGGTCGACAACGACATCCCCGATGCCGACCGTGTGCTCAACACCCTGGCCGAGGGGCTGTACCCACGTCTGGCACCTGTCGAGCGTAGCGAGCTCCGCGGTCTCCTGGCCCTCACCGCTTTCTACCAGCGTGGCGAGTACGATGCCGAGGCTGCCGCCGGCGATACCGTCCATGCCCATATTCTTTATGCCGCCCACGCACTCTACAGAGCCCACTACGAGACGGCGTTCAAGCAGCTCGCCCTCGCCCTCCGCGATGTGAACCGCGAGGCTGACCCGCAGCACAAAGGCTTCTTCAGCTCACCCTTCCACAATATCCTGCTCGTCCTCGCCTACCACCTCCACACGCCCGACCAACACAAGAAGTTGAAGGCACTTATGAATAAGGAGGCGTTCGTCACGAGCAAGACCAGCTTCACGCCTGCCGCTCTCGCCGCCTATCTTACGGATGGCGAGGTGCCCACGGCAAAGCGCCTGCAAGCTATCGCCGCCAGTCGCGACCTGCCACATCCCACAAGCAAGTACGTCACGCTGCTCGCCGCCCGCTTCTTCGGCATCGACATCCCAATGCCGCCGGCGCTGCCGCCCGTGCCACGCTTGGCGTTCCTGCGCCACGAGCTGTCACGATGGCTACCGCTGCCTGACGACGAGCGTCAACAGCTCACCGCTGCCTTCGCCGGCGAGTCCCTCCTCAGCCGCATCCGCTTCAAACAACCCTGGGAGCTGCTCCTGGAAGAGCTCACGCCGAAAGAAGCTGGCGGGTCGACTGCTGAGGGCGACCAGCCAACGGTACGTGTCGCCTACGTCGTCAACTACGACCGTGTGGAGGTGCGTGAGCAGCACCTGCTGAAGTCAGGACTCTGGGGCGCCGGCAAGCGGATGACGCTCGACGCCTTCCGTCGTGGCACAGAGTTCATGAACGATGCCGACCGCAAGATTGCCAATGCCATCCGCAACTGGTACAGCTACGACGTCGACATAGCCGTCGTACTACCCCACCTCGTAGGCTCCGACCGTGTCTATACTGGTTCATACGCACCCCTCGAGCCGGTAACGATAGAGGAAGAAAAGCCCTACCTCATCATACAGCGCACGAAGCAGGGCTTCACCCTGAAGTCGAACCTCAGTAATGTCAATTTCGACCGCAGCGTCATCTACCGCAAGGACAACGCCCACCACTACACCCTCTTCACCCTCACCGACCAGCAGCGCCTCTACTACGGCAAGCTCCTCCAGATAGGCACCTTCCCGCTGGAGGCAGAGCCACTGCTGCGACAGTTTCTGCCCAAAGTGAGCGGTGTCGTCGAGGTGCACAGCGACCTCGTCGAGGGCGGGTCCACGCTCCAGCAGCGTAACGGCTCGCCCGTGCTCTGCCTGCAGGTATCGCCGACGTCAGGCGCCCGCAACTTCTTCACCGTCTACTGCATGGCGCGGCCGCTGCCTGATGGCATCACCCTCTTCGACCCTGCAATGGGTCTGAACCCCTGCGTGGCAGAGGCTGACGGCACACGCTATCAGGTCACCCGTGACATGCGCGGCGAGCGTGAGAATCTCACCCTCCTACGGACATTTCTCGACGACAATGCCCTCGCCGACGATGTCAACACCCTCGACGAGCCCTTCGCCGACCGCCGCCCCGTCATCCTCTCTGCCGAGGGACTCCTGCAAATGATGCTCTTCGTACAGCAGCAGCCCGACCACTTCGTCATCGAATGGCCAGAAGGTGGTGCTCTGAAGCTGAAGACTGCCGACACCAGCTCGTGGAACATCTCGCTGAAGTCGGGCAACGGATGGTTTGAGGTCGAGGGCGACGTGCCCATCGACGACGACACCATCCTCACCGCTTCGCAGCTGCTGCAGCTCGTCGGCGAGAGTCGCCAAAAGGGCTTCATACGCCTCGCCGACGGCGAGTTCCTCGCCATTACCGAACGGCTGCGCAAACAGCTGTCGCGCATCGAGAGCCTCGCCACCAACAGCCGTGGCCACATGCAGATCTCGGAACTGCACGCCACGCTCCTCGGCAGCGCCCTCAACGGCGAGATCGACATCCGCCACGACGACAGCATCGAGCGTCTCCAGAAGCGCATCGAGCAGAGCATGCAACAGTCGCCCGCCACGCCGCCGACACTGCGCGCAGAGCTTCGCGACTACCAGGCCGACGGCTACAAGTGGATGTATCGCATGACGAGCTGGGGCGCTGGTGTGTGCCTGGCCGACGACATGGGCTTGGGCAAGACCGTCCAGACCATCGCCTACCTCCTGCGCACCAGCGACGGCGGACCTGCCCTTGTCGCCGCCCCTGCCTCCGTCGTCCTCAACTGGCGGCGTGAGCTCGAGCGCTTCGCCCCGTCGCTCAATGTCGTGGTACTCAACAGCGCTGCCGACCGCCAACGGGCCATCGCCGATGCCGCCGCCGGCGACGTCGTCCTCTCTACCTATGGCCTCTTCGTCACAGAGGGCGAGCACCTCTCAGGGAAGCAGTGGAACACCGTCTGTCTCGACGAGGCACACGTCATCAAGAACCGCGAGACGAAGACGTCGCAGGCTGCCATGCAGCTCCGTGCTGCCCATCGCATCATCCTCACCGGCACACCCGTACAAAACAATCTTGGCGAGCTGTGGAACCTCTTCCAGTTCATCAATCCCGGGCTGCTGGGCAGCTACGACCATTTCTGCCAGAAGTACATCATCCCCATCGAGCAGCAGGACAAGACGTCGGAGAGCAGCCATCGTCAGGAGCGCTCCCGCCAGCTCAAGCGCATCGTCCAGCCCTTCATCCTCCGTCGCACGAAGCAGGAAGTCGTCGAGGAGCTGCCTCCAAAGACTGAGGTCACCATGCCCGTCGAGCTGACGGCCGAGGAGATGGCCGTCTACGAGGTCATCCGCCGTCGTGCCAAGGAGCTTCTCGAGGAGGAGGCCGCGTCAGGCAGCCCCAGCATCAACACGCTCGCCGAGATCACCCGCCTGCGCCAGGCAGCATGTGCGCCACAGCTGGCTGAGAAAGGATGGAAGGGGGGCGAGAGTTCGAAGATCACCCTTCTCCTCCAGCTCATCGACGAGATTGTCACTGGCGGCAATAGTGTCCTCGTCTTCTCACAGTTCACGTCTTTCCTCGCTCTAGTGCGTAAGGCGCTGGATGCCAGGAGCCAGACGACGGATCACTCCACCAATCCAGAAAGTCCATCTGCAGCAGGTGCAGGCATAGGCTATGCCTACCTCGACGGTAGTGTCCCCATGCATCAACGCGACCAGCTCGTGCAAGACTTCCAGCGGGGCCGCTACCAGGTGTTCCTCGTCAGTCTGAAGGCTGGCGGACTGGGACTCAACCTCACCGCTGCCAACTACGTCGTACACCTCGACCCCTGGTGGAACCCAGCCATTGAGCAGCAGGCCACCGACCGTGCCTACCGCATCGGCCAGCGGCAGAACGTCACCGTCTATCATCTCATCTCGCAGCACACCATCGAGGAGAAAATCGTACGCCTACACGAGACGAAGCGCAACCTCGCAGACGCCATGCTACAGGGCACCAGCCAGAGTCACAAGCTCTCGGCACAGGACCTCCTCGACATGCTCAACGACTGACCGCCCACTCCCGAAACAGGCGACCGCCGCCGCAGGCCGTCGCCCTTTAACTCCCTTTAACTTCACCTTAACTCCCTTTAACCTGCCCCAAACCTATTAACTCCCCATTTTTTTGTACTTTTGTACCCGAAAACTGAAAAACGAAACAGAAATATGGCAACTACACCCGCATTCCGCTACGCCCCAATGTTCCAGCTGGGCGAAGACACAACAGAGTATCGGCTGCTCACCACCGACGGCATCACCACTGCCGACTTCGAAGGCAAGCAAATAGTAAAGGTATCGCGAGAGGCACTCACGCTGCTCGCACAGCAGGCGTTCCACGACGTCGAGTTCATGCTGCGCCGCGAACACAACCTACAGGTGGCACAGATCCTTCAGGACCCCGATGCCTCCGACAACGACCGCTATGTCGCCCTGCAGTTCCTGCGCAACGCCGAGGTCGCTGCAAGGGGCATACTGCCCTTCTGCCAGGACACCGGCACCGCCATCATCCACGGCGAGAAAGGCCAGTGCGTATGGACAGGCTTTGAGGACGAGGAAGCCCTCTCCCTCGGTGTCTACAACACCTATACACAGGACAACCTGCGCTACTCGCAGAACGCTCCTCTGACGATGTACGAGGAGGTCAACACCCGCTGCAACCTGCCCGCACAGATCGACATCGAGGCCACCGAGGGCGCTGAGTATCGCTTCGTCTTCGTCGCCAAGGGTGGCGGCTCTGCCAACAAGACCTACTTCTACCCCATGACGAAGGCCACCATCCAGAACGAGTCGACGCTCATCCCCTTCCTCGTCGAGAAGATGAAGAGCCTCGGCACCGCTGCCTGCCCACCCTATCACATCGCATTCGTCATCGGCGGTACCTCCGCTGAGAAGAACCTCCTCACCGTGAAGCTCGCCTCCATCAAGTACTACGACTCGCTGCCCACCACGGGCGACGAGACAGGGCGTGCCTTCCGCGACGTCGACCTCGAGCAGAAGCTCCTCGCCGAGGCACAGAAGATTGGACTCGGAGCACAGTTCGGCGGCAAATACCTTGCCCACGACATTCGCGTCGTACGCCTGCCGCGCCACGGTGCCTCCTGCCCCATCGGCATGGGCGTCTCATGCTCTGCCGACCGCAACATCAAGGCGAAGATCAACGCCCAGGGCGTGTGGCTCGAGAAGATGGATGCCAACCCAGCCGAGCTCATCCCCGCCGAGTATGCCGGCGCAGGCGAGGGCACCAACACCATCACCATTGACCTCAACCAGGGCATCGACGCCGTTCGCCGTGAGCTTTCGAAATATCCCGTCTCCACGCGCGTCAACCTCTGCGGAACGATCATCGTCGCCCGCGACATCGCCCACGCCAAGCTGAAGGCACGCATTGACGCCGGTGAGCCCATGCCCGAATACTTCAAGAAGTACCCCGTACTCTATGCCGGACCTGCAAAGACGCCAAAGGGCTACCCCTGCGGATCGATGGGTCCCACCACTGCCAACCGCATGGACCCCTATGTCGACGAGTTCCAGTCGCTGGGTGCCTCACTGGTGATGATTGCCAAGGGCAACCGCTCGCAAGTCGTCACCGACGCCTGCCAGAAGTACGGCGGCTTCTACCTCGGGTCTATCGGCGGAGCCGCTGCCATCCTTTCGCAGTCGTCCATCAAGTCCATCGAGTGCGTCGAGTATCCTGAGCTGGGCATGGAGGCCATCTGGAAGATCGACGTCCAGGACTTCCCCGCATTCATCCTCGTCGACGACAAGGGTAACGACTTCTTCAAGACCCTGAAGCCTTGGTGCCCGAAGAAGGTTTAGAGTTTAGAGTTGAGAGTTGAGAGTTGAGAGTTGAGAGACTTTTGTCTTTCGTTGAGAGTTGAGAGTTGAGAGACTTTTGTCTTTCGTTGAGAGTTGAGAGATAAACGTATGAGAGCGCTACTGTTACTATCCATCGCCACGCTGCTGACGCTGTCGGCTGGCGCACAGACACGATTCCTTCACTACGACTGTCTCTCACACAACGAGGACTCTGCACTCGAGCTCGCTCCCTTCGCTGACGAAGGACAAGAGTCTCTCAGCAAAAGTCTCTCATCGCTCCGCTCTCATCGCTCCACTAAAAGCATACTCCCGTCCATCCGCAACGACTGGGACTCCACACGCGTGTACCCCGTCTGCGTACTGCTGCTGAACTTCACCGACCGCAAGTTCTCATCCGACGACCCGCAGGACTTCTACCAGCGCATCTTCAACGAAGCTGGCTATAACGAAGGACGAGGGCCCGGATGCGTTGTCGACTATTTCGTCGACCAGTCGCGAGGACTCTTCCATCCACGATTCGACATCTACGGACCCATCCAGCTGCCCATCGCCAGCAACGCCAACGAACGCGGAGGAGGCAGCGTCGTGAAAAAGGGACTGCAGATGCTCTACGACTCACTGACCATCGACTTCAGCCCATACGACTGGGACGGCGACGGACGAGCAGAGCACGTCGTAGGCATCTATGCCGGATATGGCGGCAACGAAGTCGCCACAGAGGGCAAAGGCTACATCTGGCCCACCACAGGCTCCTTCACACCTGACACCCTCGGCGGCATACGCCTCTCAGGCTATTCCGTCAGCCAGGAGCTCTGGAGCAACAACCGCAGCTGCGGCATCGGCACCATCTGCCACGAGTATTCCCACACGCTGGGACTGCCCGACATCTATCCCACCAACGACGGCGAGTATTCCGTCTGCGACGAGTGGGACCTTATGGACGGCGGCAACTTCGTCAACAACGGATGGTGCCCGCCTTCCTATACCGCCCACGAGCGCATGCTCATGGGATGGTTCACACCAGAGGAGCTCACCGACACCTGCGACATCACCGCACTACAGCCCATCGCCGAAGGCGGAAAAGCCTATATCATCCGCACTGCCAACCCCGGCGAGTTCTTCCTCCTCGAGAACCGACAGTGGCGGGGATGGGACCTCCGCACACCAGGCCACGGACTGCTCATTGCCCACGTCGACTATAAAGCCAGTGCATGGAGCGGCAACTCCGTCAACAACGACCCCGACCACCATCGCTACGACTATGTACATGCCGACAACCTCGGATACAGCCAGTGGGCAGCACTCATACCCTCAGACGAGAACCCGCGGGTGGGAGGCCACAACCGCATCCTCAGCACGACGCCCTACCCCATCATCAACGACTCCGTCACCGTCGACGCCCTCACCGACGCCACCACACCAGCCGCAACCACCTTCGTCAAGCCAGGGTTCCTCTCGCGACCCATCACCAATATCCGCGAGGACGAACAGGGACTCATCTCCTTCTCCTTCCTGCGCGAAGTGCCCTCCGCCATTGCGGCACTACGCAACGACAACGTCCACAGCGATGCTGACGTCTACTACGACCTTCAGGGACGGCCTCACCGCGCCCCCCTCGCACCGGGTATCTATATCCATAACGGCAGAAAACTGAAAAAATAACTTAACAACAAACCAACAAACACAACAAAACACATGAGAGTAATTATTGAACCCAACTACGATTTGATGTCCCAATGGGCAGCCAATCATGTCATCCGCCGTATCAACGAGGCACAGCCCACAGCCGAGCACCCCTTCGTACTCGGACTGCCCACAGGCTCCTCGCCCATCGGCATGTACCGATGCCTGGTGAAGGCCTGCCAGGAGGGACGCGTGTCCTTCAAGCATGTCCTCACGTTCAACATGGACGAGTACGTCGGTCTGCCAGAAGACCATCCCGAGAGCTACCACAGCTTCATGTTCACCAACCTTTTCAACCACATCGACTGCCCGCGTGAGAACATCCACATCCTCAACGGCAACGCCCCCGACCTCGCTGCCGAGTGCGCCCACTACGAGCAGATGATTGAAGAGGCAGGAGGCATCGATCTCTTCCTGGGAGGCATCGGGCCCGACGGACACATCGCCTTCAACGAGCCGGGATCGTCGCTCACCAGCCGCACACGCCAGAAGACGCTCACTACCGACACCATCATCGCCAACTCACGATTCTTCGAGGGCGACATCAACAAGGTGCCCAAGACGGCACTCACCGTCGGTGTAGGCACCGTCATGGCCGCCCGCGAGGTGATGATCCTCGTCAACGGACATGCCAAGTGTCGCGCCCTGCAGGCTGCCATCGAGGGCAGCGTCAACCACATGTGGACCATCTCGGCACTGCAGATGCACCAGCACGGCATCATCGTAGCCGACGACGCCGCCTGCGACGAGCTGAAGGTGGGCACATACCGCTACTTCAAGGATATAGAGCGCGAGAACCTGCTCTAGACAATCAGCCCAGGAAGCAGGAAGCAAGCCAACTGCGCCAATGCTGCCTCCTGCAAAGCCAAGACAACGACGCACACCGACGCTGAGCGACGCCACGTCGCTCAGCGTTATACTTATAACAATATGCAGCCAGAAAAGACGATATTATTCCTTCACGGATTCTATGCCAGCGGCCAGTGCGTGCCGGCAGTGGCACTGAGGGAGGCATTTGCCGAAACGGCCCACGTGCTGACCCCCGACCTTCCCTTGCACCCTCACGAGGCCATCAGCTACATCCGCAGCATCTGCGACAAGGAGAAGCCCGACGTCATCGTCGGCAACAGCTGTGGCGCCTTCTATGCGCAGATGATTGCCCCCGCCGCCTGCGTGCCGGCCTTGCTGGGCAATCCCCACTTCAGGATGTCAGTCTTCCTGCGCGAGCGCATAGGGCGTCATCAATATAAGGCGGCGAGAGCCGACGGACGTCAGGACTTCACCATCGACGAACAGCTCGTCAGCGAATTCGAGCAGATAGAGGCACATCAGTTCGACGGCTGCACGCCCTTCGCCACCGAGCGCGTATGGGGACTCTTCGGCACGGAAGACACCCTGGCCCACTTCGAGCCGCTGTTCCTGCAACACTACACCCACAGCTTTCACTTCCCAGGAGGCCACACGCCGACAGCTGAGCAGGTTCGCTTGTGGTATGTGCCGCTGATACAAAAACTGCTCGACGCTGGTGGCAGACTGTCTCAAGACGAGCGATGGCAGCGCCAATACGATGCCTTGCTCGCCTTCCTGTCGCAGCATCATCGCCGTCCCTCCAAGTACGATCCGGAAGAGAAAGGCTATTGGAACTGGTGGCGTCGCACCTTCAAGCTATACCATCGTGGCGAGCTGCCGCCAGAGCGCGCAGAGCGATTCGAACGCCTCATGACGATCGACAGCCAGTATCGTCGGAAAAACCAATGGGGCTGACAAGGATACTAATTCTCGATATCTTTTAAGAAACAAATTGGCACTAATTAAGAAATACACGCCGATACTTTGAGATACGAAGTGGGCTTCTCGCGCTACCAAAACAAGTTGTTTTGGTCTTCAAAGAAGCATACTTTGATCATCAAAGTGGCATACTTTGCTAATCAAAGTGGCATACTTTGCTTACCAAAACAAGTTGTTTTGGTGTCGCAGATAGCCTTCTTTGCAGACCAAGGGCCTAAGGGAGCATCATGCAAGTGCCTGCCAGACGTGTCAAAGAGACGTATTGAGGCAGCTTCCCCTAGTTGCCTAACGACCTATTTGGGATAAATTATTAAGCTGCCGTCCCCGACTTGCGAAAGTAGAGTGAGGAGTCCACTTGAAAAAGTAACATACCGATGAAATGGAGTGAAATTGGACGCGCAGCCGCTCCCCTCCCTTCAAGGGGAGGGGTTGGGGTGGGGTCTGTAACTTCTTGGCGGCTAATTATATACAGACCCCCCCCCGCCCTTCGGGCACCCCTCCCCTTGAAGGGAGGGGAGCGGCTGCGCC
>CAMNHM010000079.1 GCA_946539475.1 uncultured Prevotellaceae bacterium
GATTGGACAGCGTCCTCTTCCAGCAGGTGCTAATCAATATCGTCAAGAATGCCGTTGAGAGTATCGGCAAAGAAGAGGGCGTCATCACCATCACCACCTCTACTCCCTCCAGACTGGTCGTCACCGACAACGGACGCGGCATCCCGCCCTCAGTAGCCCGGCATCTCTTCACACCCTTCTTTTCCACCAAGCCACAAGGCCAAGGACTGGGGCTTTTGCTCATCCGCGACATCCTCAGCTCGCACCATTGTACGTTCAACCTGCTGACAGACCCCAACGACCATCTTACCCACTTCACCATCCTGTTTCCGACGCAGACGAGACAGCCGAATGTCTCACATGCGACACATGGATAAGCAAGTGCAATTTTTACGCCTTTTTCCTTTGTCAATTGGAAAAATAGTTGTATCTTTGCCCCAACAAAAGAAAAGACCTAAGACGCCATGCAGAAATTTGCAGACTACATCAAACGGATAGAGATCGACTCGCTATGGAGCGGGAAGAAACACATCGTATGGGAGCTCGACCCGCGAGTGAACATCCTCAGCGGCATCAACGGACAGGGAAAGTCGACAATCATCAACAAGGTGGTGAAGGGACTGTCGCAGGGTGGCGAGTTCCCCAGCCACATGCTGAAGGGTGTCAAGCTCGACGTTGAGCCTGCCGATGCCCGCTGGATACGCTACGACATGATACGCTCGCTCGACTCTAACCTCTCGCAGGTCATTGCCGACGACGAGGGAGGAGGGGCGCTGCGGCAGGTGCTGCCCGTCATCAAGGCTGGCGGCGGCTCGCTGCTCGACTTCCAGCTCTATCACCTGCAGCGCAAGTACCTCGACTACCAGGTAAACATCGGCAACCGCATCATCGCAGAGCTACAGGCAGGACACACGGAGCAGGCGCAACTCCTCAGTCAGAAGAAGTCGCGCTTCCAAGACATCCTCGACGACCTGTTCCAAGACACGGGCAAACGAATTGTACGCACCGAGAACGAGATACGCTTCACGCAGATCGGCGAGATACTCATGCCCTACCAGCTCTCCAGCGGCGAGAAGCAGATGCTCGTCATACTGCTCACCGTGCTCGTCGAGGACGACCAGCACTACGTGCTCTTCATGGACGAGCCGGAGGTGAGCCTGCACATCGAATGGCAGAAACGCCTCATCGACCTCATCCTCGAGCTGAATCCCAACGTGCAGATCATCCTCACCACCCACTCGCCAGCCGTCGTAATGAAC
Organism: uncultured Prevotellaceae bacterium; assembly: GCA_946539475.1. The sequence continues at coordinate 1,239 of CAMNHM010000079.1, forward strand.
GGATGGGTCGACAGCGTGACGGAGGTGAGCGACATTACGAGTTGAGTGGAAAGAGGAAAGAGGAAAGAGGAAAGTGGAGAGTGGAAAGTGGAGAGTGGAAAGTGGAAAGTGGAGAGTGGAGAGTGGAAAGAGGAGAGTGGAAAGATAGTTTATTGTGGGAAAGCGACTGAAAGATAATATCAACAGCCAGTACGTAGAGGCAGCCAATGCGCTACGCGGAAAGCAGGCACGACGCAGGATTATCGCCTACGTCGAGAGCTACGACGATATCTACTTCTGGCGCACCGTGCTCTCCCGCTTCGAGAACGACCAACGCTACTTCGAAGTGATGCTGCCATCGAAGAACAAGCTATCGCGAGGGAAGAAGTCGGTGCTGATGAACTTCATCGCAAAAGACGGTACAACGGATGATCGCCTGGGCGACGAGATGATTGCCTGCGTGGATGCCGACTACGACTATATGCTGCAGGGCGCCACTGATCAGTCGCGGCGTGTGCTCGAGAGCCCATACGTATTCCACACCTATGCCTACGCCATCGAGAACTATCAGTGCTACGCCCCCTCGCTGCACGACGTCTGCGTGGCTGTCACCCTCAACGACCATCGCATCTTCGACTTCCAAGAGTACTTCCGTCGCTACTCCGAGATGGTCTTCCCGCTGTTCGTATGGAGCATCATGCTCTATCGCAACGGCACGCACAACAAATTCACCATCAGCGACTTCAATCGCGTCGTCGACCCAGGAGGATTCAGAAGCGACGATCCGGAGAAGTCGCTCAGCAAACTGCAGCGAAAAATTGAGGTGAAGATTCGAGAGCTGCAACGAGAGCATCCTGATGCCAAGGAGGCATACCTGAAGCAGAAAGACGAGGTACGCAAGCTGGGTGTCACGCCCCAGACAACATATCTCTACATCCAGGGGCACCATCTCTTCGATACCGTCGTCGCACCAATCGTCACCAGAATCTGCGACATCCTGCGCATGGAACGCGAAACGGAGATCAGCCGGGCACGTGCCAACAGCATCCAGAAGCGCAACGAGCTGGCATGCTACGAGAACTCACAGCAGGACATCAAGATGATGATGAAGAAGAATACGGGCTACCAGCAATGTCCCATCTTCCAGCGCATCCAGGATGACATTGCACGCTTCCTCGCATCGAGAAAAAAGAAAAAGAGCCCGCCAAAGGCGAGCTCGGAAACTAGTAGTGTAGCGACTACCTCCGCTTAGTTGTTGCGCTGAGGACGCTGGCCGCCAAAGTTGCCGCCACGCTGGCCGCGCTGACCCATACGGCGCTGGTTGTTTTCAGTGTACTTCTTGAACTGCTCCTCAGTCATGATTTTCTGCAGCTCGGCGTTGTACTCCTCCATATTCTTGCGCATCTCCTCGAAGTTCATCTGTCCACGCTGGCCCTGACCCTGAGGACGCTCGCCGCGGCGAATGGTGTCGCCCTGCTGGCGCTGCGGACGCTGACCCTGCCCCATCTGTCCCTGTGGACGCTGTCCCTGGCCGCGCTGGCCACGCATCATGGGCATCATAGGCATCTTCTGTGCGAAATTAGTGTTCAGCACCTCGAGCTTCTTGGCCTGCTCTTCGTTCAAGCCATACTCCTTCACCATTTGCTCGGTACGAGCCTTCATCATCTCGGCGGGATCCATCTGGGGACGCTGTTGGTTACCCTGTGCCATCACGTTGGCACTCATCATCATTGCGGCTGCAATAGCCAGAATCATTTTCTTCATAACTGTTGATTTTGTTGTTTGGTTATAATTTAAAAGTTCTCTTGCGTTGTAACTATTCATCTGACGCTACAACAGCGATGAAGTTTAATAGCTGGACGAAAAAAAAATGTTAAAAGCTCAACACCTGCAACCTGTCCCCCACTACCCGGAAGTGGACGTCGTGACCGGCAAAGGGCATGCCATAGACGCGCGCTGGATCGTCGTGGTAGCGAGGACGGGGGTCGAGGGCCAGCAGCTGCTCTAGCGAGCGCAGCTCTTCCTCCGTGAACTGTGAGCGCACCTCCATAGGAATCTCCACCTCAAGCACCTTCCACTCCGACTGGTCAACGAACCCGCTGCGTGCCTCAGGATGACTGTCGGCATAAACGACGTAGGGCTTGATGTCGTAGATGGGCGTGCCATCCATCAGGTCAGCACCCCTGACGTAGAGCACAGGTCCAAGGCCAGGCTCCTCCCCCACTCTGTCGATACGCACGCACGAGAGTCCCAGATTGTTTGGACGGAAGGGCGAGCGTGTGGCAAAGACGCCCATCCGTCGATTGCCCCCCAGTCGTGGCGGGCGCACAGTCAGGCTCTTCCGTGCATTGCTATTCTCAGAGAACTCCCAGATGAGCCACACGTAGTCGAAGTCCTCCAATCCTCTGAGAGCATCCTCGTGGCGGAACTCAGGCTCAAAGACGATGCTCCCCGTCAGCTCACTGACGAGCCCGCTCTGCCTGGGAATCCCGAACTTCGACGTCAGGGGCGAGCGGAAATGTGCTATTGGCTGTATCTCCATCTATCAATCAGCGATGCAACAGCCGCAGCTGCTGACGTGGTGCGAGCGCCTGGCTGACAGGCTCCTGGTATAGCTGCAGTCTTGCCGTAGCCGTACAGCGTATGTCACTGATGTTGGCACCGATGTGGAACACGTAGTTACCTGCATCACCAAGCCACTGGCTGCCCGCCTCGTCGAACGACACCAACAGGCGGCGCTCCACCTGCATCTTCACCGTCTCAGCCTCACCGGGCTGCAGCTCACGCGTCTTGGCAAAGGCTTTCAGTTCCTTGACGGGCTTCTCCAGCCCGCCGGCAGGTGCCTCGACATAGGTCTGCACCACCTCCTTGCCTGCCACGCTTCCCGTATTCCTGACCGTGACACTGATCTCCAGCTGGTCGCCGTTGACCTTTACGACGGGCTTCGAATACTCGAAGGTGGTATAGCTCAGACCATAGCCAAAGGGATAAGCGACACGGCGCTGGAAGGTGTCGAAGAAGCGATAGCCTACGTAGATATCCTCCTCGTGGTTGGTGAAGCTGCGATTGTTGCTGCCACCTCCGGGGAAATTCTTCGTCGACGGATGATCGGTGGCTGATAGGGGCCATGTCATCGTCAGCTTTCCTGACGGACATACCTTGCCCGTAAGAATGTCAGCCACGGAGTTGCCGCCCTCTTCGCCTGGCTGCCATGCACAGACGATAGCATCGGGATATCCGCTCCACGAAGCCGTCTCGACCACCGATCCGCTGTTGATGATCACCACCACGGGCTTGCCCACGGCATGGAACGCCTCGCAGACGTCGTAGATCATCTGGCGCTCGCCAGCAGTGAGGTTGAACTCCGTCTCGATATCGCGGTCCTGTCCCTCGCCAGCCTGTCTGCCGATGGTGACGATGGCAGCGTCGGCACTGCTTGCCTCCTTGCTGATGAGCCGCGGGCTGATGCTGGTCTCAGGATACTTCTGCTGTCCAAACTGTTCAGCCTGGAACCAGTTGGCAGGGTCGCGCTCAGCCTGGAATTTCACGCGTGCGAAATCAATGTACTTTCTGTAGATCTCCGTCAGCTCCTTCGACGAGGCGATGCCGGCATTCTTCAGGCCCTCGACCATGTCTACCACGTAGGGCGTATGCACGCAACCCGACCCTGTGCCTCCTGAAAGGAAGTTATACGAGTTCTCGCCAAACAGCGACACCGTCTTCACGCTGGTGGCGCTCCAGGGCAGTGTCCCGTTGTTCTTCAGCAGGACGATACCCTCGGTGGCCGTCTGACGCGTGATCAGCGCGTGAGCCTTCATGTCGGGTTTGTTCGTATAGGGGAATTTGTTGAAGCTTGGCGTCTTGACGATGTATTCCAGCATGCGACGCACGTTGCGGTCGACGTCGGCTATCGCCAGGCGTCCGCTCTGCACGCCATCGACGATCTCCTCCACCTGTGCCTGCTGCCCAGGCTCCATCAGGTCGTTGCCCGCCTGCACCTCGACGATGGTGGGCAGACCCTCGCGGATGCCTACCCAGTCAGTCATGACGATGCCCTTGTAGCCCCAGTCGTCGCGCAGGATGCTCGTCAGCAGGTCGCGATTGCCCATCGAGTACCGCCCGTTGATCTTGTTGTACGACGACATGATGGTCCAGGGGTCGCTCTCGCGGACGGCAATCTCGAAGCCACGCAGATAGAGCTCGCGGGCAGCACGCTGCGAGAGACGCTCGTCGACGCTCGTGCGATCTGTCTCCTGCGAGTTCACGGCGAAGTGCTTTGCCGACACTCCGACGCCCTCGCTCTGCACGCCACGGATATAGGCAGCGCCGATCTTTCCCGTCAGCAGCGGGTCTTCGGAGTAATACTCGAAGTTGCGCCCGCAGAGAGGATTGCGATGCAGGTTCATGCCAGGTCCGAGTATGACGTCGCAGCGGTACTCCTTCGTCTCGTTGCCGATGGCCTTGCCCACCTCCGTCACCAGCGCCGTGTTCCACGTCGAGGCGAGGCAGGTGCCGATGGGGAATCCCGTGGCATAGTACGTCTGTTCATCGCCCTTACGGGTGGGGTCGATGCGCACGCCCGCAGGACCGTCGGTGAGCACGGTGGCAGGGATGCCCAGTCGCTCGATGGCAGGCGTAGTACCTGCCGCACCAGCCACGAGGCGTGCCTCATTGCCGACGACGGCTCCCTGGCTGAAGAAGTTGTTGGCGCCTCCGACGAGCAGTCGGGCTTTCTCCTCGAGGCGCATGTTCTTCATCACCTCGTCGATGTTGTCGGCACGCAGCTTGGGTGCCTGATGCCCCTGTGCAGCAGCACTGAGCACGCTCATTGTAGTCATGGTCAGTAATAGTCTTTTCAGTTTCATAGTTTTTGGTTCTTTATAAGTATCACGTTTTGTGCGAGGCGTTTCTTCGAGGTACGAGGTTTTTATTTCGAGGTACGAGGTACGAGGTACGAGGTACGAGATTACCTTGTCCCTTTATTTTTTATGACGGCAGAGTATTCTCGTACCTCGTACCTCGTACCTCGCATCTCGAGAAAACACCTCGCACCTCGAGAAGACATCTCGATTACCTCGGAAAGGAAGCTACCTCTCGCCTACTCCTTCAGGTCGAGCTTCAGCTGCAGCTCCTCCAGCTGCTTGGGATCGAGCTCGCCAGGAGCATCGAGCATGACGTCGCGCCCGCTGTTGTTCTTGGGGAAGGCGATGCAGTCGCGGATGCTGTCGAGACCAGCCATGAGCGACACGAAGCGGTCGAGACCAAAGGCAAGACCTCCGTGAGGGGGAGCTCCGTACTTGAAGGCATTGATCAGGAATCCGAACTGAGCCATGGCGCGCTCCGGCGTGAAGCCAAGAATCTCGAACATCTTCTCCTGCAGCCGTCCGTCGTGGATACGCAGCGAGCCGCCGCCCACCTCGACACCGTTGCAGACGAAGTCGTAGGCCACGGCGCGCACCTTCTCAGGCGCTGTATCGAGCAGAGGGATATCGTCGGGATTGGGCATCGTGAACGGGTGGTGCGTAGCCATCAGGCGCTGCTCCTCGTCGCTCCACTCAAACAAGGGGAAGTCGACAATCCAGAGGCAGACGAAATTGTCCTTGTCGCGCAGCCCCAGGCGGTCGCCCATCTCCAGGCGCAGCGTGCAAAGCTGTACGCGCGTCTTGTTGGCATTGTCGCCGCTGAGAATCAGCACGAGGTCGCCGTCCTTGGCGCCCATAGCCTCCTTCACCTGCTGCCATACCTCAGGAGCATAGAACTTGTCGACGCTCGACTTCACCGTGCCGTCGCTGTTGAACTTCACATAGACGAGCCCCTTCGCACCCACCTGCGGACGCTTCACGAAGTCTGTCAGCTGGTCGAGCTGCTTGCGCGTATAGTCAGCACAGCCAGGCACGCAGATGCCGCCGATGTAGTTGGCTTCGTTGAACACGGGGAACGTGCCCGTGCCTTTCAGCTGGGGCATCAGCTCCACAAACTCCATGCCGAAGCGCAGGTCGGGCTTGTCGCTTCCGAAGCGGCGCATCGCCTCGTGCCACGTCATACGCTGCAGCGGCGGCAGTTCGATGCCACGCACCTCCTTAAACAGGTGGCGCGCCAGCGACTCGAACACCTCGAGGATGTCCTCCTGCTCTACAAACGACATCTCGCAGTCAATCTGCGTGAACTCCGGCTGACGGTCGGCACGCAGGTCCTCGTCGCGGAAGCACTTGGCTATCTGGAAGTAACGGTCGAAGCCGGAGACCATCAGCAGCTGCTTCAGCGTCTGCGGCGACTGCGGCAGGGCGTAGAACTGCCCCGGATTCATGCGCGAGGGCACCACGAAGTCGCGTGCTCCCTCAGGCGTCGAGCCGATCAGGATAGGCGTCTCCACCTCAATGAACTGCCGTGAATCGAGGAAGTTGCGGATGAGGATCGTCATCCTGTGGCGCAGCTCGAGATTCTTGCGCACGGCCTGACGGCGCAGGTCGAGATAGCGGTACTTCATGCGAATGTCATCGCCGCCGTCTGTCTGGTCCTCGATGGTGAAGGGAGGCGTGAGGCTCTCGCTGAGGATCGTCAGCTGCTTCACGAGGATCTCGATATCGCCGGTAGGCATCTTGGGATTCTTCGACTGACGCTCGCTGACGACACCCGTCGCCTGCACGCAGAACTCGCGTCCCAGCCTGTTGGCCTGGTCGCAGAGCGCAGCGTCCTTCGACTCATCAAACACCAGCTGTGTCAATCCGTAGCGGTCGCGCAGGTCGACAAATGTCATGCCGCCCATCTTGCGCGTGCGCTGCACCCAGCCGGCCAGCGTCACTTCCTGTCCGGCATCAGCGAGACGTAGCTCGCCACAAGTCTTTGTTCTGTACATATTCTTCTTGCTATTGTTTTTCGAAACTGACTGCAAAAGTACGCAAATTTCTGCACACTACAAAAGAAAAGCACCATTTTTCTTTGTTTTTCGGCAACTTATTCGTACCTTTGCCAGCAGTTAGAAAACAAACACTACACTTATGAAACGAAAACTAATGCTACTGGCCACCCTGGCAGCCATGATCCTGCCGGCAGCCGCTCAGACAACAGCCGACGACGTACTGAGCGTCGCACGTCGCGTCAACGACTATTTCATGCAACACTATGAGGATCCCACCGTGCCCACCAACTGGAAGCGCGTCAGGCCCTCCAGCCTCTGGACGCGTGCCGTCTACTACGAAGGGCTGATGGCCCTCAACGACGTCGACCCGCAGCAGCGCTACATCGACTATACCGACCGCTGGGCCGACTTCCACCAGTGGACGCCGCGCAACGGCATCCGCACCTGCGACGCCGACGACCAGTGCTGCGCCCAGACCTACCTCATGCGCTACGACGCCACGAAAGATAATAAGATGTTCGCGCACGTGAAGGAGAACCTCGACCACCAGATGCAGACGCCGAGCAACAAGAACCAGAGCCTCTACGGCTGGTGGACATGGATCGACGCCATACAGATGGCAATGCCCATCTACATGCAGATGTACCGCCTCACGGGCGACGCCGCCTATCGCGACCACGGCATGAAGATGTACCGCTGGAGCCGCAACGAGTGCGGAGGCGGACTCTTCAACACGAAGGAAGGACTATGGTGGCGCGATGCCGACTACGTGCCGCCCTACAAGGAGCCCGACGGCAAGCAGTGCTATTGGAGCAGGGGCAACGGATGGGTCTACGCCGCCCTCGTGCGCTGCATGAACGAGCTGCAGCCCAAGGAGAAAGCCTACAAAGAGCTGAAGAAAGACTTCCTGCTGATGAGCGACGCGCTGCGCCTCTGCCAGCGCGAAGACGGCTTCTGGAACCCCTCGCTCGTCTCCACCAACTACGCCATGCCTGAGACGTCAGGTACGTCGCTCTTCCTCTACGGCATCTGCTGGGGCATACAGCAGGGATACCTCAAGGCCGACGTCTACCGCCCCGTAGCCGACCGCGCCTGGGCAGCAATGGTGAAGACTGCCGTCCACCACGACGGATTCCTGGGATGGATGCAGGGCACGGGCAAGGACCCCGCGGCAGGACAGCCACTGAGCTACACCCGCATACCCGATTTTGAGGACTACGGAACGGGATGCTTCCTGCTGGGGGCAACAGAGTATTACAAACTATTAAAGAAATAGGCAACGACTATTAAAAAAGCATAAAATACCGCACTCAGCAACAGCCTTTTGTGCGGTATTTTAAATTTTAGCAGTACTTTTGCGTCAAAGAAAAAAACATTCAACACCTACAGACATGAAGAAACTCATACTTTTCACCATGCTGCTCATCTGTGGTATCACCACAGCAACAGCTCAGAATCCCGCCGAGATCAAGTTCGACAAGCTGACCTACGACTTCGGCAAGTTCTCGGAGAAAGACCCCATCAAGACCTGCAAGTTCACCTTCACCAACGTTGGCGAGCAGCCGCTGGTCATCAACCAGGCCGTTGCATCCTGCGGATGCACCGTCCCCAAATACACCAAGGAACCCATCCAGCCGGGTGCCAAGGGCGAGATCGAGGTGACCTACAACGGTCGCGGCAAGGTGCTCGGCCACTTCAAGAAGTCGATCACCGTGCGTACCAACGGCAAGAACGAGCTCACCCGCCTCTACATTGAAGGCGAGATGGAGGAGTAGCACGGTCCGCAATCGTGGTTTCGTCGACAGCCCGTCGTGCATTCCTCCGTCGCGGATCGACGAGTCCGTCCGTTTGAGACGGACGTGGCGCGCGTCCCATACGGACGTGACGTCCGTCGCCTTTCGACGCTCAGCAGCATTTTGCGGATGAGGAGTCAGACAGCATTTGGATTAAAGTAAGTAGCAGAAGAGCGTGCTTTTTCGCATTCGTCTTCTGCTACTTTCTATTTCACACGCCGAGACTTTGAGATGCAAAGTAAGCTTCTCGCGCTACCAAAACAAGTTGTTTTGGTCTTCAAAGAAGCCTACTTTGATAATCAAAGTGGCCGACTTTGCTTACCAAAACAAGTTGTTTTGGTGTCGCAGGTAGCCTTCTTTGCTTACCAAAGGCCTAAGGGAGGCTTAAATCTAAGGGCGCTTCAGCAGGCGGTCGACGGCTTTGTCGAGCGACTCTGTGGGCTCGATGATGTTGTAGTCGAGCCAGAAAGCAGGATCGCGGAAGTATTCTACCTTGTCGAAGAAGGCATCGCGGGAGTCGAAGGACTCACGTCCGCGGATGGGGCGCACAAGGCTGCTGTCAGACTCGCGACCTGTTACGGCTAGCTCGCAGGTGGCGGCAAAGGAGGTGGCGAAGAGCCGGCGGCGCCAGTCGCAGTTGAAACGGAATGTGGTGCGCTGGTAGCTGAGGTGCATCAGCCCGTCGTCGCCCCTCCGATAGTCGACGAGGCAGGTCAGCTCGCGGGGCCTGAAGCGCACGCCGAGCGGCTTGCGGACGAGCATCACGCGGGTGGCTTTCTCGCGGTCAGTCATGTCGAGCGAGAGTTCGATGCGGGTGAAGGCGAGCGTCTCCTGGTCGATGTAGAGGTGCCCGTGCTGCAAGGCGTAGCCTACTGTCTGCCGCGGCTCAATGGCAACGACATACTGCTGGCGGTCGCCGACTACGGTGGAGGGCTCCATGTGCATGGCGTAGAGGTCGAGCTCGGCGGCATTGAGCAGGAAGTCTGGATTTTTCACCACGTCGAGCTGAACAGCGGCTACGGGTCCGCCAAGGACCTTGATGCTCAGGGTATCGCTGCGGCGGGGGCTGAGCAGGCGGCGCCCCTTGCGGATGGCGACGCGGTCGCGACCCACTGAGGCATCGTCGTAGGACGTCTTGTAAAGGTCGACGACACCCTCGGCGACGGTGATGAAATGCTGGCGCTTCATCGCCGTCTCACGATAGAAGCAGTGGTAGAGCTGTGCCTCGCGGCTGTAGTTGGAGGGGATGCGCTGCAGGGCCGCGTTGACAAGGTCGCGCGGATTGGTCGACTCAACGAGCAGTTCCTGCAGCTGCACGCTGGCGGGCTGCAGGCGAACGACGATGCTGGCAGCGTCGCGCCCCTCAAGGGCGACATACTCGGAACGGTAGCCCAGATGGGAGACGACGATCTGATGGGGGCGCTCGGCAAGCTTCAGCGTGAAGAAGCCGTCGTCGTTAGTGACGACTGCCACCCCCGCGCCGCGAGCTGCTACGCTGGCACCGCTGACGGCCTTGCCCGTAGACGCGCTCTCCACCCTGCCGCTGACCACGAACGTCTGTGCCAACGATAGCGTCGCGCACGCGAACCATATTATAAATGTCAGAAGAACAGATTGTCTCATAAGCCTCAGCTTTATTGTTGATGGGACAAAGATACGAATTAATTGCGAAGATTCCAAACTTTTAAGTGAATTAATGCACATTTTCTTGCCAGTATCAAAAAAAGTCCGTACCTTTGTACACACAAAACAAACAATGAGACGAATGAAATCACTACCCATTATCCTACTGGGCTGCATGACAGCGATGAGCGTCGAAGCCCGCAACTATGCGTTGCTGCCCGCCGACAGCATCCCCACGAAGAACGACAGCATACCCGCCGCCGTTGCCGACTCGCTTCAGAACGACACGACCAAGGCCAAGAAGCCTGAGAAGAAAGAGACGGAATACGAGAAGCTGGTGAAGAAGGGCGGCGTCACAACGGAGGGCCTCTTCCTGGTGCGCCACATCGAGGACAAGTACTACTTCGAGATACCCGACGAGCTGCTGGGCCGCCTGCTGCTCTGCGTGACCCGCTTCACCGCCGTGCCCCAAGGGCTGGGCAAGTTTGCCGGCGAGGAGGCTAACGAGTGTGCCGTCTACCTCGAGCGCCGCGACACCACGCAGATCATCATGCGCGAGTACGTACAGAGCCACCTGAGCGACCCTGCCGACCAGATCACGCGCACGCTGACACAGTCGACGGTCGACCCGATGGTGATGTCGTTCAAGATCATTGGCCGCAACCCTGAGAAGACGGCCAGCCTG
>CAMNHM010000080.1 GCA_946539475.1 uncultured Prevotellaceae bacterium
AGATTGATTTCTCTTTCGTCTCCGATGAGAAGACGAAGAAGAGGGCGTGCTTGCCGGTGAAGTCGGCCAGGGTCGGCACCTCGAGGGCCATCTCCGTAGAGGTCTGGGGCATATCGGCCTTCAGCGTGAAGGTGCCTATGGGCTTGCCGCCCTGCGACTCCCACGGGCGGTCGATCATCACCTTGATGGTGCCGTCGATGCCGGCGGGGATGAGGCGCAACAGCAGCTGCAGGTAGTCGCCGTCATAGCTCTTCGTGAAGTTGAAGTATTTGTAGCCGACGATAGAGCCGTCGGTATTGTTCACCACGTGGTTCGTGTTGTAGCGCAGGTCGTAGGGCGCACCGTATTTCTCCTTGGAGTTGAGTGCCTGCTCTGAGATGGTGCGGTCGGGCGTGCCGTAGGAGGTCGCCACATAACTGCCGTAGAAAATCTTCTTCGGCCAGTTGTGCTCTGCCGGCTTGGGTCCTGTGTACCAGCAGGCGATACCTGCCGAATGGCGCTCGAAGGGATCGAGTCCTTCCAGTGCGAAACCTTCAGAGGTGTATTCAGCCTCGGAGATCTCCACCTTGCCGCCGGCACCTTCCTCAACCTTTACGGTGATGGGTGCCACCATGGCCTGACGCGAGAACTCGTCGAGTCCGCACTGGCGGTGGTAGAACACGTACCACTGTCCGCCAATCTCACAGATTGAGCCGTGGGTATTGCCGTTCACGGTGGCCGAGGCGATGGTGTCGCCCTGTTCGTTGATTTCGCGTCCGCGCCCGTCGATGATGGTTCCGCCGTAGGTCCAGGGGCCGAGCGGATGGTCGCCGTAGGCATAGGCGAGGGTATAGTTCGACTCAGGCAGAGCGAACTCGCCGTCCTTTGTCCAGCGGCTGTAGATGAACACGTACTTATCCTTGATCTTGCGGATGCTGGAAGCCTCGAAGAAACGGAATTCGTTGCCAGGCTTTTCCTGATATCCGGGAATCATGCCGTCGACAGCCTTGGTGCCCGGCTTGACGGTGGCCATCGTCTTGGGGTCGAGTTCTGCTCCCATCGAGTGGCCGAAGCCCCAGTAGCCATACACCCGTCCGTCGTCGTCGACAAACACGGCAGGGTCGAAGGCCAGCACGCCGTCGGTAGCATTGGGATTCGTCTGGCTCCAGTTGCACACCTCGAAGGGGCCGTCGGGGCGGTCGCTCTTGGCGATGAGCCCGTTTCGGCCTCCATGCTGGTCGTTGGGGTAGAGGTAGTAGGTCTTCTTGCCCGTACTGTCGGTCACCATCGTCACGTCAGGCGCAAAGAGCACGTCGGCCAGTCCTGCCGAGTCGAGCTGTTCGCCCTTGGCGTTCTTGTCCACACGCAGTATCTCGCCGTCGTAGCGCCATCGCCAGAGGGTGTCGACGGATGCCGACCAAACCACGAGTTCCCGTCCGCAGTAGTCGGTGATACGGCTGTCGTGCGAACCATAGATATATACGCGCTGCTTGCCGGGCTGGTCCGGATCCTCGAACACGTATGGCTCGCCGTCGGGGATGTGCTCCCATAGTGGCAGATAGGGATTGCCGGGAGTGGTCAGTTCTGCTTTGACTGTTTCTGTCTGTCCGCTGGTGCACGATGATGTCGCCATGGCCAGTAGGGCGCAGCATGCTGCTGCCGTTGCAAGGTTCTTTGTTTTCATATTTGTTCCTGTTTTGATGAGTTATTCTTACTCCCAGCATTCCAGCTCGTGGGCGATGTCGGGCATCTTGCTGCGTCTGAATGTCGGCTCTCTGATGCCTTGGCGTTTCTGCTGCTGATAGTCGTCGAGCAGTCTGAATACATATTGTCCCAGGAGGATGATGGCCACCAGGTTGCAGGCAGTCAGCAGTGCCATGCAGAGGTCGATGATGCTCCACACGGTGTCGAGCGACACCATGGCTCCGAACATCACCATGACGCCTCCCGACAGGATTCTGTATATGGTGAGTGGCCGCTGCGTGCTCCAGATGAAGCGCACGTTGGCCTCGCCGTAGTAATAGTTGCCGATGATTGATGAGTAGGCGAACAGGAAGATGGCGATGGCGATGAACACCGGTCCCCAGGCCCCCACCTCTTGTTGCAGTGCCTCTTGCGTGAGCATGATGCCGTTGAGGTCGGGGTGGGTGTAGACACCGCTGATCAGGATGATGAAGGCCGTACACGAGCACACCACCAGCGTGTCGGTAAAGACTCCCAGAGCCTGTATCAGTCCTTGTTTCACGGGGTGGCTCACGGCAGCTGTGGCCGCTGCGTTCGGCGCGCTGCCCTCACCGGCCTCGTTGGAGAAGAGACCGCGCTTCACGCCGTTCATGATCGCTGCTCCCACCATGCCTCCGGCAGCCTGGTTCAGTCCGAAGGCATTCTCAATGATCACTCGCAGCACATGGGGAATCAGTTGGATGTTCATCAGGATGATGACCATTGCCAGTACGAAGTAGCCCACGGCCATCACCGGTACCAATACGGAACTGACACGGGCGATGCGCTGGATGCCGCCGAAGACGATGACGAGCGTCAGCACCGTCAGCACGGCTCCGGTCATCATGGGATCCCACCCGAAGGCTCCCTGCATGGCGCCGCAGATGGTGTTGGTCTGCACCGAGTTGTTGGCCAGGCCGAATGATACCGTGATGAGTACGGCGAAGAGTATGGCCATCCACCGGCAGTGCAGGCCCTGCTGGATATAGTATGCCGGGCCACCGATGAAGGAGTCCTTGTGATGACGCTTGTACAGCTGGCCGAGCGTCGACTCCACGAAGGCTGTCGCCGAGCCCGCCAGTGCCATCACCCACATCCAGAAGACGGCCCCCGGACCACCTACCACGATGGCTGTTGCCACGCCGGCCAGATTGCCTGTTCCCACACGGGAAGCCAGTGAGACGGCGAAGGCCTGGAACGACGATATATGCTTCTCGTTGCCCTTCGGGCGTACGGAGGCATCCGTCAGCAGGCGAAGCATCTCGCCCACCATGCGGAACTGCACGAAGCGAGTCTTCCACGTGAACCATAGCCCGCAGCCCACCAGTGCCCCGATGATGACATAGCCCCAGATGGCGTCGTTGATGGTGTTGATAATATCTATTATATCCATGGGTTTCTTATCAATTTGGTTGCAAAGATACAATATTTTTGTTATATTCTCTTCGCTAACTCGAAATTTTGCACTATCTTTGGCTTTGCCGAAGGTACTTACGTTCGGAAAAACTCAAATAAAATTTGGTTATTCGCTCGCTTATTCGTACCTTTGCAGTCAGAATGATAGACAGAGCCACTATAGACAAGATCATGGACGCCACGAATATCGTCGACGTGGTGGGAGAGTTCGTCACGCTGCGCAAGGCAGGTGTGAACTACAAGGGCCTGTGTCCCTTCCACGACGACAAGACGCCGTCGTTCATGGTATCTCCGACGAAGCAGATCTGTAAGTGCTTCGCCTGTGGTGAGGGCGGTACGGCCATCAACTTCCTGATGAAGCATGAACAGATCACCTATCCCGAGGCTCTGCGCTGGCTGGCCAAGAAGTACAGCATAGAGATAGAGGAGAAGGAACTGACGCCCGAGGAAAAGCAGCAGCAGAGCGACCGCGAGTCGATGCTGATTGTAAATGAGTGGGCGAAGGATTACTTCTGTCGGATGCTGAAGGAAGACCCCGACGGCATCGCCATCGGCAAGCAGTACTTCCGCAGTCGCGGCATTCGCGATGACATCATCGAGAAGTTTCAGCTGGGCTATGCCCTGCAGAAGCGCGACTCGCTGGCGCTGGCGGCACAGAAGGCGGGATACAAGGCCGAATACTTGGTGAAGACGGGACTGTGCATACAAGGGGAGAAAGGTATCTACGACCGTTATGCCGGCCGTGTGATCTTCCCCTGGCTCAATGTGAGCGGAAGGGTGGTGGCCTTCGGTGGACGACTGCTCGACTCGCGTACCAAAGGTGTGCAGCAGAAGTACGTGAACTCGCCCGACTCGGAGATATACCACAAGGAGCGCGAGCTCTACGGTCTCTTCCAGGCCAAGCGGGCCATCGCCAAGGAAGACCGTGTGTATATGGTGGAAGGCTATACCGACGTGATAGCCATGCACCAGGCCGGCGTGGAAAACGTGGTGGCCAACTCGGGCACGGCCCTCTCGCTGCACCAGATCAAGCTGCTCAGGCGGTTCACTCCCAACATCACCCTGCTCTACGACGGCGATGAGGCTGGTATCCATGCTGCCATGCGAGGTACCGACATGCTGCTCAGCGAGGGGATGAACGTGAAGGTGCTGCTGCTGCCTGACGGCGACGACCCGGACTCCTTTGCCCGCAAGCATTCCACACAGGAACTGAAAGACTATATCGAGCAGAACCAGACGGACTTCATCGAGTTTAAGACGGACAACCTCCTGAAGGGCGTTGAAGACCCCGTCAAGCGAAGTGAGGGCATCAGCAGCATCGTTCGCAGCATCGCCTTCATACCAGAGTCCATCACCCGCGATTCATTCATTACCAAATGCGCCCATCGCCTCAAGGTAGACGAGAAGGTGCTGGTGGACACGATGAACAAGTATATCGCCCGGGATAAGGAGGACAAGGAGAAAGAACGTGAGCGCAATGAGTCCCGGCAGCAGGATCAGCAACCAGCTGCAGAAGGTGGTGAGAAGGAACAGAGCCTGATTATGCCCATCGGACTCCATTCGCTCGACGAACAGACACGCGAGGTGGAGCGGCTGTTGGTTCAGAGCGTGGTCAGGCACGGGGGCGAGGTCATCTATGAGAACATTGAGACCGATGATGGCAATACGACCAATCTGACGGTGGCGCAGTATATCAGTTTCGACTTAGGGCAAGACAACCTGCAACTGCATGATGCACGCTATAATCAGATATTGGCTGAGGCCACAGCCCATAGTGGCGAACCGGGCTTCGAAGCGGAGAGCTATTTCCTGCACCATCCCGACGTGGCCATCAGTAATCTGGCCACCGAACTGGCCATCGACCGTCATCAGCTGGGGCGCGGCTTCCAGTTGAAGGAGCGCGAGGGGAGCCTGAGGCACCATGTGCTCCATCTGGTGCTCGACCTGAGGATGGACATCGTGGAGAAACGCCTGAAGGAGATCCAACAGCAGCTCCGTCAGGTAGGCAACGATATGGGTCGCATTACGGAACTGCTCACGGAGTATAAGGAAACGCAAGAGCTGCGCGATGCCCTGGCCAGGCAGTTGGGTAACGACCTGGTGAGGTAAGAGTTGGAATTGCTGGATGTTGATTGACTGGAAGATCATATTACTGAGTGTCTATCAGATAGTGGTGATACTGACAATCATCCACGTGGTGATGGACAACCGCCAGCCGGCGAAGACGATGGCCTGGGGGCTCGTCATCTGGTTCGTGCCGGTGGCGGGCATCGTGCTGTATCTCTTCTTCGGCGTGAACACCCGTAAGGAGCGCTTTATCAGCCAACGCAGTCTCGACCAGCTCTCGAAACGTTCGATGCTCGAATTCGTTGAGCAGAAGAACCTGCAGCTGCCTGAGGAGCATCGGCAGCTGATAGACATGTTCGTCAGCGAGAATTTCTCGCTGCCCTTTAAGGATAGTGCCTGCGAAGTCTATACCGATGGCTATGCCTTCTTCCCGGCCTTGCTCTCGGCCATCTCCAAAGCCAAGGACCATATCCATATCGATATGTATATCATCGAGGACGACCCGTTGGGTAATCTGGTGGCCGACGCCCTTATCGACAAGGCCCGTCAGGGGGTAGAGGTCAAGCTGATCTACGACGATGTGGGGTGCTGGAATGTGAACCACCGGTTCTTTGAACGGATGCGCGACGAAGGTATCGAGGTGGTGGCTTTCCTGCCCGTGAGGTTCCCTTCGTTTACGAGTAAAGTGAACTACCGTAATCACCGCAAGCTGATCATCATCGACGGTCTGACGGGATTTGTGGGCGGTATGAATATCGCTTTGCGGTATGTTAAGGGACGGAGCGGCGAAGCTCAAGGAACCGCTCGCGAGAGATGGCGCGACACGATGGTACAGGTGACGGGCAGCGGTGTCTACGGCTTGCAGCGAGCATTCCTCGTCGACTGGTATTTCTGCGACCGCACGCTGATATCCAACCGCAAGTACTATCCCTCCGTCTCGCAATCTCATGTCGCAAAGTATCCTGCCTCCCATGTGACACAGATGGTGACGAGCGGGCCCGTGACCCCCTACGCCGAGATTATGCAGGGCTACGTGCGCATCATCCTCTCAGCCAGGCGCTACGTGTATATGGAGACACCTTATTTCCTGCCAACCGAACCCGTGCTCTTCGCCATGAAGACGGCTGCCGCAGCCGGTGTCGACGTGCGGGTGCTGGTGCCCTATCGCAGCGATACCAAGTTCGCCGAGTGGGCCAGCAGGAGTTATCTGCGCGAGGTGCTGGAGGCTGGCATCAAGGTGTCGTTCTATACAGCTGGATTCCTGCACTCGAAACTGATGGTGAGCGATGACAATATCTCTACATGTGGTTCTACGAACGTCGACTTCCGTAGCTTTGAGAACAATTTCGAGTCGAACATGTTCTTCTACGGCAAGGAGATGGCCGTCAAGCTGCGTGACATCTATCTGGAGGACGAGCGTCAGAGCATCGCCATGAGCGACCTGCCCGAACGGATGAATCCCAAATTCCTCAAACGGTTGTGGGAGTCGCTGGTGCGGATGATGTCGCCTCTGATGTGAAGATGGTGAAGTTGACGCTACCGTAGGTGCGGTGGTCGAGGAAATGGGGATGCTGCGTGAAGTCGTGGTCTTTGCCGTGTTCAAAGACGAAGATTCCATTTTCCTTGAGCAGATTGTGAGACAGGATCAGGTCCGGGATGGTCGGCAGTTCCTTCAAGGCGTAGGGAGGGTCGGCAAAGATAAAGTCGAACTGTTGCTTGCATGCCTTGATGAAGCGGAAGGCATCGCCACGCAGGGGAACACAGACATTCGTGTCCAGTTTGCGCAGACACTCAGTGATGAACCGGTGATGGTCGCGATCCTGTTCTATGCTGATGACGTGGGCACATCCTCGTGATACAAGCTCGAGTGATATGCTGCCGGTGCCGGAGAAGAGGTCAAGTGCCGTGGCACCTTCAAAGTCGATGTGCTGGTTGAGCACATTGAAGATATTCTCCTTGGCAAAGTCGGTGGTCGGCCTTGCCTTGAACGTGCGGGGAATGTCGAAGTGTCGCCCCTTGTAGATGCCGGTAATGATTCTCATCTGCCTTTGGTGAAAAGTGTCATCAGGTCGAAGGGCATGCCTTGTATCTGTGTGGCCGGAGCACGGTTGAACTCTGCGGTGGGATTAATGACGTATGCCTTCTGGAGATACTTGCGTAGCTCCTGCGTGAGCCAGTCACGGTCGGGGATGTCGCCCACGATGTGCATCTCGTCGTGCTGGGGTTGCAGGTTGAGCTGCTTCCATACGTAGAGCAGGAAATAGAGTGAGTCGTGGGCACGGCTGGTGTCGAAGGCGTTGCAGAACTTGAAGCGGTGCTGCTGGAAGGAGAAGATGTCGAGCTGACGGTCGTGGAAATAGCCGTAGAGTTTCGAACGGTGCCCAGTGAAGCTGCGCTGGTGCAGGTATCGCCAGACAGGAGCCATCAGGTGGATGGGGCGCACGTCGGCGTAGTGGTCGTTGATGACCGTCATCAGGTCCTTGTTGACGGAGAAGATGGCCACGGCATTCAGATCGGGCAGCACGTTGTAGACGATGCTCTGCTGTTCGCTCTTGGGGAAGGAGTGGTGGTAGAGCGTGCTGGCGTTACCCTCCTGGAACTGTTCCACGGGCACCATCAGCACCTTGGAGTCGACCATCACCCTGGCTCGTCTGTGCTCCTCGGCCAGTAGGTCGGAAGTCTTGAAGGCCTCTCGCAGGTTGGCTGCCATCGAGATGCCGCTTTTCACCACATAAGGCTCATAGACGATAGGCTGCTGCCCATTGGCATTGTCTATCATCGAGAACGACAGCGTGTTCTTGCCCACGCGGATTGTCAGCGTCTTGTTATTCATATCTTCTCTTAACTTCCTGCCATCACACTGGCAATGCAGACGGCCAATAGTCCTGCCGCCACAATGGCCAATGCAATATTTATTTCCCTGGTAGTAATCTGCATATCGGGTGCAAAGATACAAAAAATTCCGTGTAATACGTGTCATCTGTGCTAAAAAATAATTATCTTTGCAGCAGAAATGATAGGCGACGAACTGAAATATAGGATATTGCAGGCTTTCGGATTGGCTCCGACGGCAGAACAGGCACACGCACTCGACGTGTTCTCGGCTTTTGTGACAGACCGGCGGTCTGAGGTGGTGATGATACTGCGCGGTTCCGCAGGAACAGGTAAGACCACCCTGGCAGGAGCCATCGTCAAGGCTATGGCGCTGCTGAAACAGAAGATGATCCTGTTGGCTCCCACTGGACGGGCTGCAAAGGTGTTCTCACTGAATGCGGGCCATCAGGCTTATACCATCCACCGCCGTATCTACCGGCAGAAGTCGGCTGGCGACCTCTCGGCCTTCAATCTGAACGACAACCTGAACCGCGACACGCTGTTTATTGTGGATGAGGCTTCGATGATTGCCAATCAGGGCTACGGCGACTCCGCCTTCGGCAGTGGCTGTCTGCTCGACGACCTGATGCAGTTTGTCTACAGCGGGCAGAACTGTCGGATGCTTCTCATCGGCGATAAGGCACAGTTGCCGCCTGTGGGCGAAGAGGAGAGCCCGGCGCTGATGGCAGACGTCTTGCGCGGATATGGGATGACGGTGTATGAGTGCGACCTCAACGAGGTGCTGCGCCAGAGTCAGGAGTCGGGCATCCTGTGGAATGCCACGATGATCCGTCAGATGGTGACTCACGACGAGATGACACAGTTGCCAAGGATATCTCTCAAGGGCTTTGCCGACATTCGGGTGGTGCCTGGTGATGAACTGATAGAGTCGCTGGCCTCCTCATACAGTTGGGCGGGGATGGACGAGACTATCGTCATCACCCGTAGCAACAAACGGGCGAACATCTACAATCAGGGCATCCGCAACACCGTGCTCGACCGTGAAGATGAGCTCTGTCGCGGTGACCAGCTGATGATTGTGAAGAACAACTACTATTGGACTCAGAATGAGAAAGAAGAGACAAGACTCCCTTCGGTCTCCTTCCTGGCCAATGGCGATCTTGCCGTGGTGCGGAGGGTTCGTCATGTCCATGAGCTCTATGGTTTCCGCTTTGCAGAGGTGACCATGCAGTTTCCCGACTACGACAACTACGAACTGACGGCTACCGTCGTTCTTGATTCCATAACTACTGAAGCCCCCTCACTCACCCGTGAGCAGCAAGAACAGCTCTATAACGCCGTGATGGAGGACTATGCCGACGAGCCATTGAAGGTAGAGCGCATCAAGAAACTGAAGACTGATAAGTATTATAACGCCTTGCAGATAAAGTTCGCCTATGCCGTCACCTGCCATAAGGCACAGGGCGGACAGTGGGCGCATGTCTATCTGGATCAGGGCTATATGACGGATGACATGCTTACCCCCGACTATATCCACTGGCTCTACACTGCCTTCACCCGTGCTACGGAGAAACTGTTTCTTGTGAATTGGCCGAAAACGCAGGTGGAGGATAGTGATTAGTGAATAGTGATTAGTGAATAGTGAATAGTTTTGCGAATAACTTTTCGACAAGGCGGGGGATGGCGTAGTTGTCGATGTCGGCTTCGGGAATCCAAATGTAGCCATCAGGCAGGGTGGGGCGTTCATCTGTTTCCCACAGGTAGAAGTCTGCCGTCAGAATACGGTGCGTCAGCACGTGCTTGACACCCTTGGCGACTGCCTGAAGCTGACTGCCAACCGTCAACTGTAGGCTGTCAACCGACAAAGGTTCCCAGAGTCCCTGCCAGATATCGCCTTCGCCGCGCTGATGGATAGCAGTGAATCCTTGGCTGCGTATATAAATATATATAAGGTGGCGTTCCTTAACCTTGAGCATCTTGAGCTTGACAGGCAGGGAGTCTGTTCTCCCTGTTCTCAGGGCGACGCACGACTCCTGTAGCGGACAGACGACACACCTTGGTGACTGTGGTGTGCACTGAATGGCACCGAAGTCCATGATGGCTTGGTTGTAGTCTGCGGCATTGGATGGTGGCAGCAAGCTCTGTGCCAGAGTGGCGAACTCCTTCTTTCCCTCAGTGCTGTTGATGGGTGTCTCGATGCCGAAGTGACGACTCAGCACGCGATACACATTACCGTCGACGACAGCGGCAGGCAGCCCGAAGGCCATGCTTCCGATGGCTGCTGCGGTATAGTCGCCCACACCTTTCAGCTTGCGTATCTCTGTGATGGTATCAGGGAAATGCCCTAATGCAACTATCTGACGGGCGGCAAAATGAAGGTTGCGAGCCCTGCTGTAATAGCCCAGCCCCTGCCACTCGCGCAGCACTTCATCCTCCGTGGCTGAGGCTAATGCCTCCACGGTGGGCCAGTGCCGCATGAAGCGCACCCAATAGTCCCACCCCTGTTTCACCTGCGTCTGCTGTAGGATAATCTCCGAGAGCCAGATGGCATAAGGGTCGCGGGTCTCCCGCCAGGGGAGCTCACGGCCGTATTCCTTGAACCACTGTAGCAGTGTCAGCGCGAAATTCATCAGCAGACTACAGTTTTCCCTGCTCGCCAAGATAGGAATCCTTGAAACCGAGGAAATAGAGCACACCGTCGAGGCCGATGGTATTGATCGACTGCTTGGCATTGGCCACCACGCGGGGCTTGGCATGGAAGGCGATGCCCAGTCCGGCCTCGGAAATCATCGGCAGGTCGTTGGCACCATCACCCACGGCGATGGTCTGAGCCAGATTCACTTTCTCTACCTGTGCAATGAGTTTCAGCAACTCAGCCTTGCGATGACCGTCGACAATCTCACCCACATAACGGCCCGTGAGCTTGCCGTCCTCATCGATCTCCAGTTCATTGGCGTATACATAGTCGATTCCGTAGCGACGCTGCAGGTATTCGCCGAAGTAGGTGAATCCACCAGAGAGGATGGCAATCTTATAGCCGCAGCGCTTCAGAATGGTCATCAGACGGTCAACCCCTTCGGTGATGGGCAGGTGCTCGGCTATGTCCTGCATCACGCTCACGTCGAGCCCCTTCAATAGAGCCACGCGCCGTGTAAAACTCTCCTTGAAGTCGATCTCGCCGCGCATGGCGCTCTCGGTGATAGCTCTCACCTCCGCACCCACGCCGTTGCGTTCTGCCAGTTCGTCGATGCACTCCGTCTGTATCAGTGTTGAGTCCATGTCGAAGCAGATGAGTCGGCGCATCCGTCGGAACATATCGTCGAGCTGGAAAGAGAAATCAATCTCCATCTCGCTCGATAGTCTCATGAGCTTCGACTGCATCTCCTGACGGTTGACGGGTTCGCCACGCAATGAGAACTGTATGCAGGCTCGGGTATGCTTGCTGGGGTTCTTGATACTCTTGCGGCCTGTCAGTCGCAGGATGGAGTCGATGTTGAGTCCCTGGTCTGCCAGGATGCGGGTAGCCCCCTCAATCTGCCGGGCTTCCAGCTGTCGCCCCATCACCATGAGGATATAGCGGTTCTTGCCCTGATGGCCCACCCAGTCCTCATACTCATCATCGCTGATGGGCGAGAAACCGATGTTCACGCCCAGTTCGGTGGCCTTGAAGAGCAGTTCCTTCATGGCCAGGCCCGATTTCATCTCGTCCATGCGGATAAGGATACCCAATGAGAGGGTGGAGTGGATGTCTGCCTGTCCGATGTCGAGTATCTGTGCATCGTACTTGGCGAGGATGCCCATGATAGAGGCCGTGAGTCCGGGACGGTCCTGGCCGGTGATTCTGACCAGAATCTGTTCTTGCTTAATGTCTCCTGTATTCATAGATTATAATTCAATATTCATTTTTCGATATTGGGTTGGTAGATGCTGAGCCCGTAGTCGGCTGCTCTGGCGTAGATATACTCCATGATGTCGCTGGTGTCGTGCTCGTAGGTGATGGCGTCCTTGGCCTTCAGCCAGAAGACAATCTCCACGCAACAGCCGCTGGCCTGGAGGGTATCGCTATGCTTGACAAGGATGGTCTTGTCGGTTGCGACCTTCGGATTCTGCTG
>CAMNHM010000081.1 GCA_946539475.1 uncultured Prevotellaceae bacterium
TGTGTAGGAATATGTAAGTCCTCTCGTTTCTAAAGTGTTACCAGTTTCTTTCTTGTTCAAAGGTAACTCACTGATATTCAATTTAAAAATAGGAGTTCTACTATTTTTAAACCGTCCTTTCTGAGTATTGGCTGGGTCGAATTTCTCCGCCCATGTTGCCTTGAGGAGGACTGCGTCCATCATAACGAGTTTCGACGACGGGTCGAGGCGATCAACAATCGAAGGAATCATGCCGTCGGTGTGCTCGTCGCACCAGTCGTTCACAAAAGCAGTGGATGATGGCAGCGAGAAGTCTAAAAAGTATTTGTAATAGTCTTATTCACAACCAATTATGTTGGTTTTTGAATAATGTAGTTATAGTTTGATTTCTGTTTTTCGAGATTGTTTTATCGAAAGTGTCAGCAGCGGGCTTTGTATCTGCCCGCTGCTGACTGATAAGACTGCCTTGTGAGGTCGGGTTAATCCTCGACGACGATGGGCTTGTACTTCGGCACGAGGGTCTTCATGATGAACCAGCCGATGAGGTAGGCCACGGCGCAGATGCTGAACACCACCATATAGGCGGCGGGCTTGCCCTCGAAGCCAAAGGCCGACCATGGCTCGGTGAGCATCTGGCCACCATGATCGGTGACAAACTGCATCATATCTGATGCCAATGTTCCAGGCTCGATAGTTCCTTTGTCCAAGCCGAAAGCCTTCTCAATGTTGTCGCGCGTCATCACCAGTGTCTCGTTGTTGAACGAGAAGGAACCGGCAGCCCAGTCAAAGAAGTTGCCAGAACCTTTGTTGATGGCAAAAGAACCGAGGCCACCAGCCATGGAACCGATGCCGGTAATGGTGCCGATGGTTGACTTGGGGAACATGTCGCCAATAGTTGAGAATAGGTTGGCCGACCAAGCCTGATGACCAGCGCCGAGCAGACCAATCAGAATTGCGGGCCACCATGCACTGATACCGCCGAGAGGCTGTGCCAACAGGCCCAGCAGCGGGAAGCAGGCGAAAATGAGCATGGCGCGCATGCGACCCAGATAGGGGTTCATGCCTTTCTTCTCAACGAAATAGGTGGGCAGGTAGCCACCGCCGATGCTGACGACGGTAACGATGGCGTAGAGCGTGAGGATGAGCAGGATGCCCATCGTAGAGTCGCTGGTGTAGCCATACTGGTCGCTGAAATAGGCTGGGGCCCAGAATAGGAAGAACCACCACACGCCGTCGGTCATCAGCTTACCCACGATGAACGACCACGTCTGTTTGTACTTGAAGCACTGCCAGAAGGGGATGGTCTTCTCCTCCTTCACATTTTCGCGGTCCTGCACATTGGCAATGTCATTGTCCTGTTCAATATAGTTCAGCTCAGCCTGGTTCACACGCTTGTTCTTGGCGGGTTTGTCGTAGAGCCATGCCCAGAGACCCATCCAGAAGAAGCCTAATGCACCGATGACGATGAAAGCCATCTCCCAGCCCCATGCACGTGCCAGCAGGGGGATAGTGGCGGGGGCGGCGAGGGCACCGACGGAGGCTCCGCTGTTAAAGATGGAGGTGGAGAAGGCACGGTCCTTCTTAGGGAAGTACTCAGCCGTCACCTTGATGGCGGCGGGGAAGTTGCCGGCTTCGCCAACGGCCAGGATGAGACGGCAGGAAAGGAACAGCCACACGGAGATGGTGGTCAGGGCGGTGATGCTGCCACCGGCAAAGGCCAGGGCACCCCATCCGCAGAAGGCATGCAGGCAGGCGCCTACCGACCATACGAAGATGGCAATGAGGTAACCCTTCTTCGTGCCCATCCAGTCGATGAATTTTCCGGCAAAGAGGTTGGCCACAGCATAGAAGATGGAGAACAGGCCAGTGATGGTGCCGTAGTGGGCATCGGTCCAGTGGAAGTCGGGTGCGATGAAGTCTTTCCATGTCAGGGAAAGCACCTGGCGGTCCATGTAATTGATGGTGGTGGCCAGGAAGAGCAGTCCGCAGATGACCCAGCGGAAGTTGCTCATTTTTGTGGTTTGTACTGGGGTCATAGTTTTAATGAGTAATTAGTAATTAGTAAATAGTAAATAGTAATGAGTAATTATGATTACTTCTACAACAGGATTCCGATAGGATGCTGTAGTACAATTGGGCTTGCAAGGTAATCACAATTACTCATTACTAATTACTCATTGTTAATTATTTAATGTCGATGACGGGAATGTTGTCCTTGTCGTTGTAGTAGAGGTTCTCGCCTGCCATGCCCCAGATGAAGGTGTAGTAGTAGGTGCCGGCGGCAGCGTGGATGCTCCACTCGGGCGACATGATGGCCTGCTCGTTGTGCAGCCATACTACGCGGCTCTCCTGCGGCTCGCCCATGATGTGAGCGATGGTCTGCTCCTTCGGGAGGTTGAAGTAGTAGTAGGCCTCGATGCGGCGGCCGTGGGTGTGGGGCGGCATCGTGTTCCAGGCAGCGCCGGGGTTGAGCTGTGTCAGACCAAGCTGCAGCTGGCAGGGGCCTTCCTCGAGCACGTCGTTGACGATGAGCTTGTAGACGGTGCGGTTGTTGCACTCCTCGAGCGAGCCCACAGGCCCCCATACGGCAGCCTTCAGCGAGCCCTTACGTCCGTCGAGGGTGACCCACTGCGTCTTGTAGTGCTGGTGGGCGGTGGCGCTGTTGAGGTAGAACTTTGCAGGCTTCGAGGCGTCCTTCGAGCGGAAGCGCACGTCCTTGTTGACGTCCTTGTCCTTGCCGATGTGTCCGCGTCCGATGTAGAGTGCCTCCTTCGGCGAGAGAGCATACTCCTTTCCGTCGACGATGACCCATCCGTCGCCCTCGCCGCAGTTCACCACGCCGAGCTCACGGTTGTAGAGGAAGTACTTCTCCTTGATGCCGGGGTCGACGTCGAGTCCGAGCTCGAGGAAGTTCTCCAGTTTAAGGTCTTTCGTCACAGGCATTGCGCCTCCGAAGATAAAGCGGTCGTAGTGCGAGTAGGTGAGGTTGATCTCGTCGGCTACCATCACCTTCTCCATGACGAAGCGCTCGCGCAGTGTCGGGGTGTCGTAGTGCTTCACGTCTTCCGGATGGCAGGCCGTCTGGAAGTTCACTTTCTGCTGGGCGCTGATGCCCATGCAGGCGCCCATCAACAGGGCAGTGGAAAGAATGATTCTCTTCATAGATGTTTGTTATTATGTTTTTTTTAGTTCATTTCCTTTGCGGCCTTTTCCTCACGTACGATGCGTCGGCGGTTGATGAACACCATGACGACGGTGATGACGGTCATGATGCCGGCTCCGACGTAGGCGAGATTGTTGACGCACTTATAGATGCACCATCCGAGCAGCGAGGAGGCGAAGTCGAGGGCGCCACCCTCGAAGCCGGCGGGGATGTCGGCAGCCTTGTCGCCCGTCTGCTCAAAGACGGCATGGGCAGCCTGCGTGAAGGCAGGGGCCATATCGGTGACGAAGTAGAGTCCGACGGCGAGTGCCACGAGTCCGATGATGAAGGTCTTCACCACGTTACCCTTCGTAAAGGGG
This sequence comes from uncultured Prevotellaceae bacterium, assembly GCA_946539475.1. Next base: position 3,502 of record CAMNHM010000081.1, read on the forward strand.
AGCACCATGGGGAAGAGGTAGAACATGCCGGCCAGCGATGCCAGCGGCAGGAACTGATTGCCTGGCAGGACGACGGCAAGGCCCAGGGCGACGGGGATGAGCAGCAGGGAGACGACGAGCGTCGTGGGATGTCCGATGACGACGGCCGGCGACATGCCGATGTAGACCTTCTTTCCGTTGAACTTGCGCTTCACCACCTCCTGCGTCTTCTCGGCGATGGGCTTCAGACCCTCGATGAAGAGCGACGTGATACGCGGTATGAGCTCCATGACGGCACCCATCGTCACGCCGAGGAAGAGCACCTTCTTCACGTCGAGCTGTGCCAGCACGCCGATGAGCATGCCCACGATGACACCCAGCACGAGAGGCTCGCCCAGTACGCCGAACTTCTTCTTCAGACCTTCGGCATCGATGTTCAGCTTGTCGAAGCCCGGAATCTTGTCGAGGGCCTTACCCACGACGAGGGCGAAGGGCACGAAGCTCTGGCAGAAGGGCTGCGGGATGGAGATGCCCTCCCACTCGGGGTAGTACGTCTGGAACTTGTCGGCTGTCAGGTCGGCCATCACCAGCGTGATGATGTAGCAGACGATGGCAGCGAAATAGCCCCACGCCAGCGACTGGTCCATCACGAAGTAGGCCACTGCTCCGATGAATGCGAAGTGCCAGTAGTTCCAGAGGTCGATATTTACTGTACGCGTACATTTAGTAATCAGCAGCAGGAAGTTCACGCCCAGGCAGATGGGGATGATGAGTGCTCCGACGGCAGTGTTGTAGGCAACGGCTGCAGCAGCGGGCCATCCCATGTCGAACACCTTCAGCTGGAGGTGGTAGAGGTTGGAGATTTCGGATAGCGGGTCGCCAAAGTTGTTGGTCAGCAGGGCCGTGACGATGCCCAGTCCGACGAATCCCACGCCGACGTAGAGTCCGCTCTTGAGCGAGCGTCCAAACTTAAGACCGATACAGACACCGATGATGGTGAACAGGATGGGCATCATGACCGATGCTCCGAGGCTGATGATGTAACTAAAGACTTGTTCCATGTTGATCGTTTTTATTGTTTTTGTCCGTTTTTAACGTAGTTCGCTGCAAAAGTACACATTTTTATTGAAATACGAGCAAAATTGTGCGAAAAGTTTCATTATTCAACTGTGAGGGTGATGAGTATGGAGTTGTCTTCGAGCACCTCCTCCTTCTCGATGGCCATTTCCTCCGGCAGATTCTCCTTCACCCGCTTATAGGTGTAGCTCTGCACGTTGCTGGCATATTCGGCGGCTATCTGGTCGAGCTCCTCGATCAGCGCATCGATGCACTCCACGGCTGAGAGGTCGATGCTGAAGGCCTCCTTGGAGTTGTTGCGGATGTAGGAGAGACTGCCGTCGGCAAACCTGGCATTGATGCGGTTCTTGCTGACCTCCTCCACGTCGACGCCATGCTCCTCGAGCGTCTTTTTCAGGAGGTTGTTGTCGCGGAAGCGCGACGGTATGGGCTGCCGGCTCCTGGCTGGCTGCCGGCTTGCCTTGATGGCGCCTTCCTTGGCGTTTTCGGCTGTTGCCAACAGCGCGATGGCTAAGGGTACGAGTAGTGCTGATAGTGACATATTGTGCTATTGCTGTTGATGTTTTCTGGTCGTTGTTTTCAAGAAGCGCTGCTGCAGCGCCCTGAGGTCGCCCATGCCGTTGAGACGGGCTGTGCCGTCAGGCGAGATGCGCACCTCGATGGTGTTCCTCCTGAAGTCATCCATACGGTAGCGGCTGGTGAGGAAGTGGAAGCGCTGGTTGTCGCTGCCCACGAGCGGACGTCTGAAGCTGCGCTGCGCTTCGATATAGGGTCCGTCGATGAGCACGTCGATGTGGCTTAGCGCCTTGTCCCAGGAGGGGTTCCGGGCAGCAGTCAGCTCTTCGTAGGTATAGCCTGTAAAGACGATGGTGCTCAGCCCGCAGTCACTGGCTTTCGCAGTGAGCTCGGCGAGGGCCTCTGGCTGCTGGAAGGGCTCGCCTCCGAGGATGGTGATGCCCTCCACCTCTGGATGGGCGGTTGCCTGGCGGATGATGTCGTCGGCACTCATGAGCCGCCGTGGATGGGTGCTCCACGTCGCTGTGGCGAAACAGCCCTGACAATGGCGGCTGCACCCCTGCATCCACACGCAGCAGCGGATGCCAGGACCTTCGGCACGTGTCAGCGGCTCAATGCGATGGACGTTCACCATAGGGAATCAGAGGTCGAGCTTACGGCCCGTGGGGGCGTCGTCGATGCCAGTGGGCTGCTGTTCGTCGGCTTCAGGCTCGCACATGATCATCTCCTGCACCTGCACGACGAAGTGCGGCTTCAGCTGTATGACCTCGAAGAACTCGTCGACCGACTGGAAGCCACCGTGCTCCGAGCGGTAGTCGACGGCCTTCTTGGCCATCACCAGCGATATGCCTGGCAGCTCGGCCAGCTTCTCCTCCGGGCAGGAGTTGATGTCGAGAGGCTTGACGGGCGCCGGCTTCCGCGCAGCAGGCCTTGCTGCCCGTGGTGTCTGCGACTTTGTCCGTGGAGCCGGCTCAGTAACTGTCGGCTGCTGGCGCTCTTCGATATGCCGCCTCAGCTTCTCCTGAGCCTTCCCGACGATGTCTTCGGGGGACGATATGACCTGCTCCTCGCGCATCCGTCGGCGGGTGTGCTCCATTTCAACCTCCTGATAGCCCTCGCTCTCGTCTTCGATGACAGCCCGTCGGCGCAGGTACTCCTTGCGCACGAGGAAGCAGTGGGTGAGACCTCCAAAGAGGACAAACGCGCCAATGGTCGTTCCTATATCTTGTGTGGACGAGCCGTCCTTCGTCTCCGTCATTGCCAGCCATAGTACGAAGAGCACGGCATAGCCGAGGCCGAAGTACGTCCACAGTTTCTTCTTGGCTGCATTGCCGATGATGAGGAATGCCACCCACGCCAGTGCGAAGAATCCCCAAATGACCCATAGGGAGTGGCGAAGCTCCCAGTCGATGCCTTTGTTTGTTACACTCATAGTTTTGTCTTGTTAGTTGATCTCAATGTTCCGGCGCTCCTGCTGCACCTCGCCGACCTCCGTTTCGTAGTACTCCTTGGTGAACTCGGAGTCGACGGTCTCTGCCTCGAGCAGCTGCTCCAGCGGCTGCAGATACTTCAGGCAGGCCTTGCCCTTGATGCCCACAGTCTTGGCCTCGACCTTCCCGTCGGGATAGATGCGAATGGTGATTTGCTTTGCCATATATTAAAGAGGTGTTAGAAGTCAATCCTGCGTCCGCCCATGAACTCCTCGCCAGCATTGGCAGCCAGCGCCGACGGCTCAGGCGTGGCACTGACGGAGGCGCTGACAGCATTCTCGTTGGCCCATTTGCGCAGGGCGATGAAGTCGGCCTTGCGAATCTGGCCCATAGGCACCATCCGGCGGATGGTCGTCTCGAAGTCGCGCATCTCGATGTCGGCGGTGGGGTCGCCGTTGACCCTGCGCGAGAATGCCTCGATGAGGGCGTCGCCCACCCAAGCCTCGATCTCGGCGCCTGCCAGCACGACGTCCTTTCCGAAGGTCTCCTCGCCGCAGAGGGCAGCCAGCCGGTCGAGGTCGAAGCGGCTCATGTCGCGCTTGAGCTTCGAGATGTGTATCTCGAGGATCTTACGCCGCTCCTCGAACGACGGGAAGTCGACGAAGAATATCTCGTCGAAGCGCCCCTTGCGCAGCAGCTCCGGCGGCAGTCCGCTGATATTGTTGGCAGTGGCGAAGACGAAGACGGGCTCCGTCTTCTCCTGCATCCAGGTGAGGAGCGTTCCGAAGACGCGCGTCGACGTGCCTCCGTCGCCTCCTGCCCCACCCGACAGTCCTTTCTCTATCTCGTCGATCCAGAGGATGCTGGGCGCGATGGCCTCCGCCGTGCGCAGCGCCAGTCGCGTGTTCGACTCAGAGGAGCCCAGGAGTCCCTGGAAAATCTTACCCATGTCGAGGCGCAGCAGCGGCATCTTCCATGCAGCAGCGACGCACTTTGCCGTCAGGCTCTTTCCGCATCCTGGGACGCCCGTCAGCAGCACGCCCTTGGGAGCCTTGATGCCAAAAGCCTTTGCCGACTCGTCGAAGCAGTGGCTGCGCAGCTCGAGCCACTTCTTCAGCGTGGTGAGTCCGCCCACGTCGTCGAGGTTGAGGTTGGTGTCGACGAACTCCAGGATGCCTGATTTCTTCACGATCTGCTTCTTCTCGTTGAGCAGGTCCTTGACGTCCTCCTCGTCGAGGCGACGGTCGGAGACAAGCGCCTTCGAGAAACAGTTCTCGATCTCGACATTGGTCAATCCTAAAGAGGCGTTGACGAAACGCTCGATGAGGTTGTCGTCGACGTCGACCGTCACTCCCTGCACGTTGCGATAGCGATTCACGAAATCGGTGACCTGCTTCTTGATGTCCTCCCGCGTCGGCAGGGGGAAGTCGACGAAGGTCACCTCTTTCTGCAGGTCGTCGCTGAGCTCGAAGGAGGGTGCTATGAGTATGCAGTTGCTCTGGTAGCAATTGCGGATGTTGATGGCAAAGTCCTTCAGACGACGGCGGTTTGGGGCGTTGTTGGGCGTGGCGGTGAGATAGCTGTTGGCATCGCAGAAGACGAACAGGCTCTTGTTGCCCTGCTCGCGCGCCTTGCTCTCGCAGAAGTCGATGGCTGCCTTCAGGTCGTTGGTCTTCTGACCAGCTTCCTTGCCATTCTGGCAGACGCCGTTGGTAGAGTTCCAGACGTAGAGTTCGTGGTTGATCTCCTGCGCCATCTTCTGTATCTCGGCAATAGCTCGCTCTTCCTCGAACGACTCCATAGCCAGGATGGGATAGCGGGCTTTGAGGTAGTTGACGATAGGTCGTTTTCTGTCCATAGCTATAATCCGTATTTATCGTTAGTCTTGGAAATAGATGCGCTTGACGCGATTCGACACGCCCGTGAGCACCTCGTAGGGAATGGTGTCGAGGAGCTGGCTGAGGGTGCTGACGGGCAGGTTGCGCCCAAAGATCTCGACGGTGTCGCCCTCGCGGCAGTCGATGTCGGTGACGTCGATGAGTGCTACGTCCATGCAGATATTTCCCACGTACTCAGCACGCTGCCCGTTGACCAGGCAGTAGCCCCGGCGATTGCCCAGATGGCGGTTAAGCCCGTCGGCATAGCCGATAGGAATGGCGGCGATGCGACTGTCACGCGTCAGGATGCCCTTCCGACTGTAGCCGACGGTCTCCTCCTTGGGCACCTGCCGAATCTGCAGGATGGTGGTCTTCAGGGTGGAGACGCATGCCAGAGGGGATGCCGTCTGATAGGCTGCCACGCCATAGAGCCCGATGCCCAGTCGGCACATATCGAGCTGTCGCTCAGGGAAGTGCTCGATGCCTGCCGAATTGTCGATGTGTCGCAGTATCTTATGCGGGAAGGCTGCCTGCAACTGCTGGCTGGCCTTGTCGAAGCGCTCAAACTGCAGGGCGGAAAAGCGGTCGAAGTCGTCGCTGTCGGAACCCACGAAATGGGAGAAGACGGAACGTGGGATGATGGCCGACTGATGGCTCAGCACGTCGATAAGGCGGGCAATCTCGCCGTTCGACGAATCGCCGTAGGCGCTGAATCCCAGGCGATGCATGCCCGTGTCGAGCTTGATATGCACGGGCCATCCCGTGATGCCCTGTCCGCGGGCTGCCTTGATGAGGGCCTCCATCAGGCGGAAGGAGTAGACTTCCGGCTCGAGGTCGTAGTCGAAGAGTGTCTTGAACGACGACATCTCAGGGTTCATCACGATGATATTCTGCGTGATGCCTGCCTTACGCAGCGCCACGCCCTCGTCGGCAACGGCAACGGCAAGATAGTCGACGCGATGGTCCTGCAGCGTCTTTGCCAGCTCGACGGCTCCTGCCCCGTAGGCATCGGCCTTGATCATGCAGACGAGCTTCGTCTGGGGCTTCATCAGCGAGCGGTAGTAGTTGAGGTTGTGGACGACGGCATTGAGGTCGACCTCGAGGATCGTCTCGTGCACCTTCTGCTCGAGCAGCTCGCTGATATGCTCGAAGCCAAAGCTGCGGGCTCCCTTGAGCAGCACCACCCCGTCGTGTAGCTCTCGGCAGACGGTGCTCCTGAGGAAGTCGTCAGTCGAGGTATAGAAATGCTTGTCGGCCGTCTTGAAGAGGCTGGCGGCTGCCGAGATGTCGGGCCCGATGCCTATCAGACGGTCGACGCCTCGCTCGAGCATCAGGCTGTTCACCTGGCTATAGAGGCTGGCGGGCTGCTCTCCGCTCTGGTAGATATCGCTGAGGATGAGCGTCTTGTGCTGCTCGCTGCGACGCGACATGAAGTCGAGGGCGATGTCGAGCGACTGCAGGTCGTTGTTGTACGAGTCGTTGATCAGCGTCAGTCCGCGCTGACCCTCCTTCACCTCCAGGCGCATCGCGATAGGCTCCAGGTGAGCCATCCGCTGGGCTATCTCGTCAGGCGTCAGCCCCAGGTAGAGGGCTACGGTGGCGCAGGTGATGGAGTTCTCGACGGAGGCCTCGTCGGAGTAAGGGATGTCGTAGCTGCCCTGTGTGCCCTTATATATATAAGAGATGTGTCGCCCCTCGACATTGACGTACATCGGAGCCTTCTCGCTGTAGCGGCTCCAGCCGATGCGCTCACCCTGATACTGCGAGCGACGGATGCAGCGGCTCACGACATCGTCGTCTGAAGGGTAGACGATGGCCTGCGCGTCGCGGAAGAGCTGCAGCTTCTCCATGCACTTCTCGTCCATCGAGCGGAAGTTCTCCTGATGGGCGGCACCCAGCGAGGTGAGCACGCCCACCGTGGGCTGTATGATGTCGTGCAGGGCGAGCATCTCGCCAGGCTCGCTGATGCCGGCCTCGAAGAGGGCAACGCGCGTCTGCTCGTTGAGCAGCCATACCGACAGGGGCACGCCAATCTGCGAGTTGTAGCTGCGGGGCGAGCGGGTGGTCTTCATCGAGGGCATGAGCAGCTGGTAGAGCCACTCTTTCACCCATGTCTTGCCGTTGGAGCCGGTGATGCCCACGACGGGTATCTGGAACTCGTCGCGATGACGCTCTGCCAGCCGCTGAAGGGCTGCCAGGGGCGAGGGCACCTTCAGGAAGTTGCTGCCTGCATAGTCGGCAGGATAGCCTTCAGGCAGATGGTCGACGACAAAATTGCGCACGCCGCGCCGATAGAGCTCAGCGATGTAGCGATGACCGTCGTTGCGCTGCGTGCGCAAGGCGAAGAACAAAGTCTGCTCAGGGAAGCACAGCGAACGGCTGTCGGTGAGCAGCCATCCGATGACGGACGGGCTGTCGCCATAGCGGCGGGCTCCGATGAGCGTAGTGATTTTCTCTATGTTGTAGGTCATAGTGGTCTTTTCGTTTTACATGGTGCAAAGGTACGAAAAAAAATGCATTCAAACAATACTTTCCCAAAAATGTTTTTCCCAGAGGCCGTCGACAGCGGATAATCCAGGGGGGCCGAAGCCCTTTTCAGCCGACAAAAACGCCCGTGGCCGACGGCCGTTTCGTTCGCTTCGGACGGACGTTTCGTCCGTTGCGGATGGTCCGCTCCATCCGTGGCTGACGGACGAACCGCTCATCCCAAGCGAACAAAGCACTCGTCAGCCTTCCTCTTTCCACTTTCCTCTTTCCACTTTCCACTTTCCTCTTTCCTCTTTCCACTTTCCACTTTCCTCTTTCCCAAATAATAAGCCAAACTCTTGCGCATTCGCATTTTTTTTCGTACCTTTGCAGCAAATTTAACGCAACGCACTATGATACTTTTCTTCAAAACTCCGCAGAGAAGCGTGATTGCCGTAGAGGCAGACCATCAGATGACCGCCGAGGAAGTCGAGAAGCTATGCTGGCTATTCGGCGAGGCAGAGCTGATGGAGGGTCAGACACAGCAGGGATTCTTCGTGGGTCCACGACGAGAAATGGTCACCCCGTGGTCGACCAATGCCGTCGAGATTACCCAGAACATGAACCTCACAGGCATCAGCCGCATCGAGGAATACTTCCCCGTGGAGAGCAGCGACGCCGACCACGACCCCATGCTCCAACGCATGTATGAGGGCCTCGACCAGCGCATCTTCACCGTCAACATCCAGCCAGAGCCCATCAAGCACGTCGAGAACCTCGAGGAGTACAACGAGCAGGAAGGCCTCGCACTCTCGCCAGAGGAGATAGAGTACCTGCACGGCCTGGAGCGCCAGAACGGGCGCCCGCTGACCGACTCCGAGATCTTCGGCTTCGCCCAGATCAACTCTGAGCACTGCCGCCACAAGATCTTTGGAGGCACGTTCATCATCGACGGCAAGGAGATGGAGTCGTCGCTCTTTGCAATGATCAAGAAGACCACGCAGGAGAATCCCAACAAGATTCTCTCTGCCTATAAAGATAATGTGGCGTTCGCACAGGGACCGGTGGTAGAGCAGTTCGCACCCGCCGACCAGTCGACCTCCGACTACTTCCGCGTGAAGGACATCGAGAGCGTCATCTCGCTGAAGGCTGAGACCCACAACT
>CAMNHM010000082.1 GCA_946539475.1 uncultured Prevotellaceae bacterium
CGCTATGACTACGAGGAGCTGACGGACACGGCATCCCTGCGCTACGAGCCGGAGACCGAGCTACAAGTGGTGGGTGCCGTCTATCCTTACGAGAGCGACGAGGACTTCAGCGATCTTATTGCTGAGAATCTTGTGAGTATGATAAGTGACAGCCCGGAAGGCAAAGCGATGCACCCCGCTTTGAATGAGGAAGTCGACGAATTTTTTATCGAGCCTGATGCTAGCAACAATACTGACGAAGAGGAACCTGCTTTCGACGAAGACGAGCCAGCCTTCGACGAGGACGAGCCAGCCTTCGACGATGGCTATCGCTACCTGCGCAAGCGTGGCCGCCTGAAAGAGGAAGTGACGCTGAAATGTGAGCTGGTGCAGGATACTGATGTAGCCGAGGTGGAGCTGCAGACCCACGACGGTGGCCGTTTCGAGTTCGGTGTGCCAGCCTACTATGGCGATGCCGTCCTCTTTATGATGGCATACAAGGCAGACATCAATGATACGAAGCTGAAGAAATACGAAGACAAAGGCTGGGCCAACGAGTCGGCCGTGGCCAACTATTACGTGAAGCGTGACCTCTTCTTTCCCATCTTCCCTAAGAAATACAGCTACTATCAGAGCCACCAGCCGGAAGAAGACATCTGGCGGGATGCAGGGACGGGACAGACACTATCCGACGTCGACCGCATCTCGTCGATGGACCGTATATTGCAGGAAGTCACGGTCAAGAAGCGCCGTAGGAGGGGCCTGCATGCCGTAGACTACTCGAAGCCCGCCTTCGTGATCGACACCCATGAAATCTACAATCTAGGCATCGACTATGGTCTGTCGACTGGATATTACCGGGTGCGCGATCTGCCGCAGACGGTAGCCCACCTGCTGCTGGGTACGATCTACTCCTATAGCACCTTTAGGAAGTTCAACGTAGAGGCACTGGTAGATGGATACATCTTCTACCGAGACTACTATTGCGACTCCGATTTGAGCCAACGTGAGGAAGTGGAATTAATCAACCCCTATCGCTCAGCGGAGCTCGTCGTCAGCCAGTTGAAGCTGAAACGGCAAGACGAGATGCGTGTGTACACCGACCTTGAGCCTCGCAACCCCGACCTGCCGCGTACGCGCAGCATGTGTCAGCCCGACATAAAGCTTGACTTCAGGCTCGTCCCCGATGAGGGCGAGCGTCCCACCTATCGCGACCGCCGCATCATCCTGCACGGCTTCTACCTGCCCGACCACTTCTACCACCGCGACTACAGCCACAAACCTAAACCAGCCGAGGTTCAGGACTACCGCCGCACACTCTACTGGAATCCTAACGCCCAGCTAGACGCCGACGGCCGCTTCACAGCGACCTTCTACAATAACGGCAAGCCTACGCGCATGAAGGTCAGCGCCGTGGGGCTGACCGATGAAGGGCAGCCGGTATTCAGTAAACCCTAATCGTCGAGACTTTGAGATACAAAGTGGGCTCCTCGCGCTACCAAAACAAGTTGTTTTGGTCTTCAAAGAAGCCGACTTTGATAACCAAAGTGGCCGACTTTGCTTACCAAAACAACTTGTTTTGGTGTCGCGGGTAGCCTTCTATGCAGACCAAGGGCCCAAGGGAGCATCATGCAAGTGCCTGTCAGACGTGTACAAAGAGACGTATTGAGGCAGCTTCCCCTAGTTGCCTTGCTACCGCATTGAGGCAAATAGTATACTTTCGAATGGTAAATAGCGTATTAGCGAGTGCTAATTACCATATTTGCGAGCGCTAATTGATATAGTTTTGGATTGCATGAGAGATGTGCACCGACATGCAGTTCCTGAGTATAGAAGATGCTTGCCGAAACACCCCACCACCCACCTGAATCGCTCAAAACGCCTGTGCAGAAAGGGGATTTGAGCAGGTGGGTGTTTGCGCAACACCCACCTAACACCCACCTGACACCCACCCAACACCCACCAACTGCTACTTGTCGACCAGCAGGCAATCCGCTCGGAAATGCTGAGGGGGCAGAGGTGGGTGTCAGGTGGGTGTTGGCGCAACACCCACCTGCCGGGAATGCCTTTGTAGAAAGGGTTTTCGGAAGATTCAGGTGGGTGGTGGGGTGTTTTCGGAAAGTAGGTTACTCCTCTGGCGAGAAGTCGTCCTTGGTCACACCGCAGATGGGGCATACCCAGTCGGCAGGAATGTCCTCGAAGGCAGTGCCTGCGGCAATGCCGCTGTCGGGATCGCCCACCTCTGGATCGTAGACGTATCCGCATACATCGCATACATACTTTTTCATCTCTCTTTCACGTTTTTAGGGGTTAATATTCGGGTTAGCTCTCAATATCTTCCGAGGGTTAGCTCTCTATGCCCTTAGAGGCCAGCACTCGCGATACTCTCTCGACAATCATCTCGGGCGTGATGCTGTACAGGCAGGCATAGTCGCCTCGCTTGCAGCTCTTCTGTCCGTAGATGCTGCAGGGACGGCAGTCCATTTCCACGCCGACACAGTTGGCAGGGTCCTGATTCCATCCCAGATAGCCGGCTTTGGGATGTGTGGCTCCCCAGACGCTGACGACGGGCGTTGCCGTCAGCGAAGCCAGGTGCATGTTGGCAGAGTCCATCGACAGCATGACGTCGAGGTGGCTCATGAGGATCAGCTCTTGGTGCATGGCTTCCAGATGGCATCCCACCTCGACACACTGCGGCATCGCCTTCACCCACTGTGGGAACACCTGTTCCTCCTGCCTGCCGCGACCAAAGAGGAAGATGCGGGCCTTGGGGTAACGCTCTGTCAGCAGCCTGACGACCTGCTCCATCTTCTCCACAGGATAGATCTTCCCCCTATGTGCGGCAAACGGCGCAATGCCTATCCACTGCTCCCACGAGCGCTGCGGCCCGATGCAGGCCGGCAGCATGTTAAGGTTGCCTCCCTCGGAGGGGAAGATGGAGTGGAACGCGGGGCGGTCGATGGGGAATCCCAGCCGCTCGAACACTCCGAAATAGTTCTCGAACGACGAGGGCAGCTGCACGTTGACCTTCCGCTTGCCTTTCACCAGATGTCGCCGCTCCTTACGATGCTTGTTGATATGCTCCACGCGGAAGCGACCCATGTTGAAGCGCAGCCGCAGGTATTCGGAGCGGAGCACATTATGCAGGTCGGCAACGTGGGTGAACTGCTTGGCCACCAGCCGGCGATAGAGCGAGTTGAGGCCCTTCACGCCATGATACTCGTTCTTGACATCAGCCTCCATGAAATTCACGTTCGGCGCCAGGTCATCGAAGAACGGACGGGCATAGGGGCGGCTGAGCACGGTGATGCGCACATCGGGATACTGCATAGCCAACGAGTAGACCACGGGTACGACCATGGCCACGTCGCCCAGGGCTGAGAAACGGATAACAAGGATGTGCTGGTGCTTCATTCAGGAGTGTAGCGTTCATCCTTTCGCCTTTCCTGCATAGAGCACAGGATTGGTCGAGGGATCGTTGTACATCTTCATCTGTCGGTAGACCTTCATATACTTTCGGCCTGCCTCGATGTCCTCCAGCAGCTGGTCGATGGCCAACGACAGGTCTTTCTGCTGCTCCAGCAGCACGCCAAGCTTGGCCTGACACTTCTGGCGATGCTCGTCGGAGGCATCCTTGCGGTCCACCTGCTCCTGCATGTGGTAGATCTTCAGGGCCAGTATCGACAGGCGGTCGACGGCCCATGCCGGGCTCTCGGTATTCAGCCGCGCGTCGGGCAGCGGCTTCACCTCACTATATACCTGCCGGAAATAGGAGTCGATATCCTCGACGAGGTCGGTACGATCCTGATTGGAACGGTCGATGCGGCGTTTCAGCGCCAATGCGTCCTGAGGATCGATCTGCGGATCGCGGATGATATCCTCCAGATGCCACTGCACGGTGTCAATCCAGCACTTCAGGTAGAGGCTATACTCTATGGCATCCCTGCTATAGGGGTTATGGATCGGAGTGTCGACGTTGTCTGTCAGGTGATAGTCGTTGATGGCCTGACGGAATATCTTATTAGCTTGCTCGGTAAAACTCATTATTTTTACTATTTACGATTTACTATTTACTATTTTCACACGTCCCGCTGTCGGGTGCCCATACGGGCCTCGACCACGTTCACCACGTAGTCGCCCAGCTTCTCGCACTCGCTGATGAGGTCCATATAGACGGTACCCTCGGCGTAGGTGTACTCGTGATTGTTGATGTCAACGATATTCTGCGCCTTCAGCTGGTTGCGGAAGTTGTTGATCTCGTTCTCAATGTTGAAGGTACGATTGACGTCGTACGACTCCTTTCGCCCGCTCATCAGCTGGTTCATCTGCTGCAGGGCGTTCTCAGCGAGGCCCATCATCTGGTGCAGATGGCTGTACTGCTTCTCGTTGAAGTGATCCTGCTTGGCCTGATACTTGCGGTTGATGGTGCGCGCCATGTTATAGCAGGCATCGCCGATGGACTCCAGCTCGCTGATCTCGCGCAGCATGGCACGGATCTTGCCCTTCGTCTCGTCGCTCAGGTGGGCATCGCTGACCTGCTCCAGGTACTTGGCAATCTCGAGCTCCATGTTGTCGCTGATGTTCTCATACTTCTCAATGCGTGAGTAGAGCTTGTTGAACTGCTCGTCGTCCTGTTTCTTGCCCGTCAGCGACGACGAGTCGTTGAGCAGTTGCTGCACCATGCCAAACATGCGCTGCATGCGCTCCGAGAACGACTGTATCTCCTTCTGGGCCTCGAGCACCGAGAGCTCGGGAGTCTTCATGAAGCCGGCAGTGATGAAGTGCAGGCGGAAGTCCTCTTCCTCGTCGACCTTCTTCGGCTTGATGACCCAGCAGACGAACTTCTCTATCTGCGGTATGAACCAGATGAGGATGCCGGCATTGATGACATTGAACGTAGTGTGGAAGGCGGCCAGCACAAATGTCAGCTTGGCGGCATTGGCCATGAAAGCTTCAGGCGTCACGGCATCCTTCGTCATGTCGACATCATAGCCTACCCATCCGCACACCATCTTGACAAACGGATGGAACACTATCAGAATCCACAGCACGCCGAACACATTGAAGAACATGTGGGCCAGGGCGGCGCGGCGCGCCTGGGTGTTGGCCGACAGCGCTGCCAGGTTGGAGGTGATGGTGGTGCCGATGTTCTCGCCCAGCACCAGTGCTATGCCCTGATAGATGGGCAGTGCACCACTGCTGCACAGAATCATCGTAATGGCCATGACAGCGGCCGATGACTGCACACAGAATGTCAGCGCGCCTCCTAAGATCAAGAATACCAGGGTGGTCCAATACGAGTCGGCATCAAAAGAGCTGAAGAAACTGAGTACTGCCTCGTTGTGGCCTAAGTCCATCTCGTTGCCCGTCAGGCGCAGCGTGGTAAGACCTAAGAGCAGCAGGCCCAGACCGAAGAGGAAGTCGCCAATGTAGCGATGCCTCTTCATGTAGATGAGGATGATGCCGACGAAGAATCCCACATAGCTGACGATGCTGATGTCGAACGACATACCCGCCGACATGATCCATGCCGTCAGCGTGGTGCCGATGTTGGCTCCCATGATGACAGAAATGGCCTGCGCTAGAGTGAGCAGGCCTGCATTGACAAACGACACGGTCATCACGGTGGTGGCGGTCGACGACTGTACGGAAGCAGTGACGAGGGTACCCGTCAGCAGACCCGTAAAACGATTGGTGGTCATGGCCCCGAGGACGTGTCGCAATTGCGGACCCGCCATCTTCTGAAGGGCGTCGCTCATCGACTTCATACCGAACATCAGCAGCGCGAGCGAACCTAACAGCTTAAAGACAATAAACATCTTGTTTGACTATTTACAATGTTCGTTAAACGATTTGGTTGCAAAGTTACGAAAAAAAGGGCAAACCCGCAAGCAAAACCCTTTTTTTCTTTCATCCGAGTATGTCAGAACTTGTAGCGCACGCCGGCCAGCATTACCAGCATTGCAGCTGACAGCAAAACAATTTTTCTTATTTCGCCATATTTATGATTAATATTTGAATGACGAGCCACCCAGGAACTCACGCAGCAGCGACGTCGGCGGAATCTGGTCGGTAGTAATCGGATGGATGTAGCGGAGGAACTTCAGCAGGCGATAGGCTTCAGCATACTCCACGCAGTTTTCGGGCACTTGCTCCAACAGCGGCTCTGCCTGCCCCTTGATGACGGCTAGCTCGAATAGCATGGCCGTGTTGAACATCGCGTCGGCCCTCTCCTGATAGGGGAAGATCCAGCGGTTCTCGCCATTGCGCACCGACGGCCAGCGACGGATGCTCTCCACCGCCGAGACGCCCCGATACTTGTAGTCGCGGATGATGCGGCGCAGCAGGCGATTGTCGGTCGTGGGGACGTAGTTGTGATTGTCGAGCAGCAGTGTGGTCAGCGCTGAGGCATAGACGCGGTAGATATACTCGGGTGGTATCTGCGACGTCAGCTCGGGGTTCAGGGCGTGGATGCCCTCGATGACGAGGACGGCATTCTCGGGCAGCCGCATCTTCCTGCCGCTCATCATACTGCGACCTGTGGGGAAATCGTAGCGGGGCAGCTCGACCTCCTCACCGCGGAAGAGGGCGTTGAGCTGCTCGTTGAAGAGTTCAAGGTTCAGGGCGTGCAGATGCTCGAAGTCGTAGTCGCCGGAAGCGTCGCGCGGCGTCTTGTCGCGGTCGACGAAATAGTCGTCGAGCGAGATGCCTAACGGACGGATGCCGTTGACGGCCAGCTGCACGCTAAGACGCTTGCACGTGGTGGTCTTGCCACTCGACGACGGTCCGGCGATGAGCACCAGGCGGATGCCCCGCCGACGGGCGATATCGTCGGCTATCTGCGAGATCTTCTTCTCCTGCAGGGCCTCGCTGATCTGTATGAGCTGCGGGGAGTAGCCGTTGTCGATGGCCTCGTTCAGGTCGCCCACGGTGCGCAGCCTGAGGATGTCCTGCCAGCGATGGTGCTCCTTGAAGATGCTGAACATGCGATCCTGCATCACCATCTCGCCCAGTTCGCTGGGGTGCTCGGGCGAGGGCAGCCGCAGCAACACTCCCTCGTGATACTTCTCCAGGCCGAAGAGATAGAGCTGGCTGGTGTTGGTCAGCATCGCTCCATAGAAATAGTCAAGGTATCCGTCCAGGCTGTAGTAGGTGGTGTAGAGCGCCCCCTGACTCTGCAGCAGCTTGACCTTCGACACCGAGCCACTTTCACGAAAGATGCGGATGGCCTCTTCGGTAGAGGCCTCGTGGCGATGGATAGGCAGGGCGGCATCGATAATCTCCTGCATCCGACGGCGCAGCAGCCCCACATCGTCGAGCGTCACGGGGCGCGCTATCTGCAAGTCGACGTAGAAGCCGTTGCTCACAGGCACGTCAATCGACACGCGGCAGTCTTTCCACAGCTCGTGGGCTGCCTTGCAGAGCACGAAGAACAAGGTTCGCGTATAGGTGCGGAAGCCACTGGCCGACGTGATGTCGAGGAACTCCACGTCTTTCTTCTTGTACAAACGGAAGTGCATGCCCTCCACTTTGTTGTTCACTCGCGCTATCACAGGCGCATTGGCGAGCTTCAGCCCCGACAGGTCGTAAGCCTCACGCAGCGTACTGCCCATTGGCACCGCCACGGTCTGCCCGTTGTTCTTGCAGCGTATCTCGATGGTCGTTTCCTTCATCTCTACTTTCTCGTTAGTCGTAATATGTTGCAAAGATAACCATTTTTGCCCATTCCCACAAGACAAAAAGAAAAAAATTAGCCTTTCCTGCCGTTTTTTGCGGAAAAAGTGCTAACTTTGCCCGTTGATTAGAAACCTAGAGAGAAAAGATGGCAGAAGAAATCATTAACGAGCAACAGCTGAACAACGTCGACTATACCGACGACAACATACGCACCCTCAGCGGTACGGAGCACATACGACTGCGTCCCGGCATGTACATCGGACGACTGGGCGACGGCTCCCTGGCCGAGGATGGCATCTACGTACTGCTGAAGGAGGTCATCGACAACTCCATCGACGAGTTCAAGATGAAAGCCGGCGACCGCATCGAGGTCAACATCGACGACAACCTGCGCGTCAGCGTTCGCGACTATGGACGAGGCATCCCTCAGGGGAAGATGATCGAGGCGGTCAGCGTGCTCAACACGGGCGGAAAGTACGACTCGAAAGCCTTCAAGAAGTCCATCGGACTGAACGGCGTCGGCGTGAAGGCCGTCAACGCGCTGAGTGCACATTTCGAGGTGCGCAGCTATCGCGAGGGGAAGGTGCGACGCGCCCACTTCGAGGAGGGGAAGCTCGTCAGCGACGTCACCGAGGACACCACCGACGAGAACGGCACCTTTATCTATTTCGAGCCCGACGCGACGCTCTTCCAGAACTATCAGTTCCACGACGAGATCGTCGAGACGATGCTCCGCAACTACACCTATCTGAACACAGGGCTGGCCATCATGTACAACGGCCGACGCATCCTCTCACGCCGCGGACTGGAGGACCTGCTCAAGGACCGCATGAGCGCCGAAGCCCTCTATCCCATCATCCACCTGCAGGGCGACGACATCGAGATCGCATTCACCCACGCCAACCAGTACGGTGAGGAGTACTACAGCTTCGTCAACGGTCAGCACACCACACAGGGAGGCACCCACCAGAGTGCCTTCAAGGAGCACATCGCCAAGACCATCAAGGAGTTCTTCCAGAAGAACTTCGAGTATGTCGACATACGCGCCGGCATCGTTGCCGCCATCGCCCTGAACGTCGAGGAGCCGATGTTCGAAAGCCAGACGAAGATCAAGCTCGGCTCGCTGACGATGGCTCCACCGCCCGCCACCGTCGATGCCGAGCACCCCATGCCGCCGTCTATCAACAAGTATGTCGGCGACTTCATCAAGCGCGAGGTCGACAACTACCTGCATAAGCACTCCGACGTCGCCGATGCCATGCTCCAGAAGATCCAGGAGAGCGAGAAGGAGCGCAAGGCGATGGCGGGCATCACCAAGATTGCCCGCGAGCGAGCCAAGAAGGCCAGCCTCCACAACCGCAAGCTGCGTGACTGCCGCATACACTTCAGCGACGTCAAGAACGACCGCAAGGAGGAGTCCTCCATCTTCATCACCGAGGGCGACTCCGCCAGCGGCAGCATCACCAAGAGCCGCGACGTCAATACGCAGGCCGTCTTCTCGCTCAGGGGAAAGCCCCTCAACACCTTCAAGTATAGCAAGAAGGTAGTCTACGAGAACGAGGAGTTCAACCTCCTGCAGGCGGCCCTCGACATCGAGGACGGCCTCGACAACCTGCGCTACAACAAGGTCATCGTGGCCACGGATGCCGATGTCGACGGCATGCACATCCGACTGCTCATCATCACCTTCTTCCTGAAGTTCTTCCCAGAGCTCATCCGCAAGGGCCACGTCTACGTGCTGCAGACGCCCCTCTTCCGCGTGCGCAACCGCCGTACGAAGATTCGCAAGAAGGACGTCATAGCCCAGGAGGACGAGCGACTGGCCCAGCAGAAAGAGCAGAACCCGAACATCAAGGTGCAGACAAAGAGCGACTTTATCACCCGCTACTGCTACAGCGAGGAGGAGCGGCTGCGGGCCATCAGCGACCTCGGCCCCGACCCCGAGATCACTCGCTTCAAGGGCCTCGGCGAAATATCGCCAGAGGAGTTCGCCGGATTCATAGGTCCCGACATTCGTCTCGAGCAGGTCACCCTCCACAAGAACGACGAGGTGCAGAAGCTACTGGCCTACTACATGGGCGACAACACCATGGAGCGGCAGCTCTTCATCATCGACAACCTCATCATCGAGGAAGACCGGCCCGAGGAAGACGAAGAGTAAGACTCTGTAGCTTACTACAAAATACCGACAATCATGACAATGAAAAGATTCACGCTATGGGTGATGGCCGCCACCCTCGTTTGCGGCCTGACAACACTGACAAGTTGTAAAGAGTCCAGACCCACCGATGCCAGCCCGGCAGTACAGCTCGACTCACCGGAAGACACCGTGCAGCAGGTACAGTCGACCGAACTGATACGCACCAGCCAGAGCTGGGACGGCGTGGAACTGCCCGAATACTTCGAGGGACGTCCTGAACTGGTGGCCGTAAAATACGTATTCCCGGCAGGCAAGAAGCTTGGCTGGCACCATCATCCCGTGATGAACTACGGCGTTCTGGTACAGGGCGAGCTGACCATCATCGGGCAGGACGGACAGGAGAAGACGGTACACGAGGGCGAGGCCGTCGTAGAGATGGTGAACACCATCCATCACGGCGAGAACCGAGGCACGAAGCCCGTCATCCTCTACATGTTCTACCTCTCGCAGAAAGACATGCCCCTGGCCGTGCAGCATCCCGAGATACCGCTGGAGTGACGCCCGTTTCTTGAAAAAGAGCGAGAAAGAGACTATTCGGGGAGAACTTCACACAGCAGGCTCTTGAGCTCCTCGAGCGATGCTGCCACCTTGATATAGGCGTGCCAGTCCTTGCGCGTCACACCTCGCGCGTGGAGGTCGTCGAGCATCTGGATGAGCGAATCCCAGAACCCATCCATGTTGTACAGGATCACCGGCTTCTGGTGATAGCCTATGGTGGCAGCGGCGGCCACGGTGAAGATTTCGTCGAGGGTGCCCAGCCCGCCAGGCAGGGCGACGAACACGTCGCTCATGTCCTGCATCAGCTGCTTGCGGTCGTTGAGGTTGTCGCAGGGCACCTCCACATCGATATACTGCGACTGGTTGCCATTGCGCGTCAGAATCTGGGGCACTACGCCTATCGTGCGGCCACCCTCCTCGTGCATCGTCTTCGCCAGACACTCCATCAGTCCCATCGCAGCTCCTCCATACACGATGGTATGTCCCTCATGAGCGGCCCAGCGCGCCAGCGCCTCAGTCCTGAAGAAGTAGGAGCGGTCAATCTGCCAGTTGGCAGAACAAAAAACACATATTTTCATGCTGCAAAGATACGAAAAAACAAAAGAAAAACTCAAATTCATTTGGATTTTCTCTCTTTTTTTCGTAACTTTGTGCCAATTATGAAAACATTCGAAGAATTAGGTGTCTGTGCAGCCATCAGGCGCGCCATTGAGGAACTGGGATTTGTGAGTCCGATGCCAGTACAGGAGGCGGTCATACCGTTCCTGATCAAAGGACAACAGGACGTGATAGCCCTCGCACAAACGGGAACAGGCAAGACGGCAGCCTTCGGCATCCCCCTGCTGCAGCGCATCGACGCCAAAGAGCGCATCACGCAGGCACTGGTGCTCTCGCCCACGCGAGAGCTATGCCTACAGATTACCGACGACCTGCGCGACTTTGCAAAATACATGGACGACATCCACGTGGAGGCCGTCTATGGCGGAGCTGCCATCGAGCCGCAGATGCGGGCACTGCGCAAGGGGGTGAGCATCATCGTGGCGACGCCTGGGCGGCTCATCGACCTGAAAAACCGCGGCTTCGTACATCTGGAGCAGGTATCGACGATCGTACTCGACGAAGCAGACGAGATGCTGAACATGGGCTTCTCCGACGCTATCAACGAGATCTTCGAGTCGCTGCCCGAGGAGCATACCACGCTGATGTTCTCCGCTACGATGAGCCGCGAGGTGGAGCGAGTGGCTAAGCAGTACCTGAAGAACTACGAGACGATTGTCGTCGGCTCGCGTAACGAAGGTGCCGAGAACGTGAACCACATCTATTATATGGTACACGCGAAGGACAAATATCTCGCCCTGAAACGCATCGTCGACTACTATCCCAAAATATTCGCCATCATCTTTTGCCGCACGAAGCTTGAGACGCAGGAGATTGCCGACAAGCTCATCAAAGACGGCTATAACGCAGAATCGCTGCACGGCGACCTCTCACAGCAGCAACGCGACCTGACGATGCAGAAGTTTCGCCAACACCTGACGCAGCTGCTCGTAGCCACCGACGTAGCTGCCCGCGGACTTGACGTCGACGACCTGACACACGTCATCAACTTCGGACTGCCCGACGACATCGAGAACTACACCCACCGCTCAG
>CAMNHM010000083.1 GCA_946539475.1 uncultured Prevotellaceae bacterium
ATTGTGGAGATGCAGATGAACTGGAACAACGAGTTCCAGCAGCGCGTCATCCTCAACTCGGCCAAGGCCGTGGTGAAGCAGCTCGGCACGAGCGAGGACTACTCGCTGCTGCAGCCTGTCTATGCGCTGAACCTCATCAACGACGTGGGCTTCGATGCCGGCCCCGACGAGTTCTACCACGACTATGCCATCGTGAACGTGGCCCACTCGGACCGCATCATCGAGGGGCTGCGCTTCGTGTTCGTCGAGCTTCCCAAATTCAAGCCTCAGACCATTGCCGAAAAGAAAATGATGGTGTTATGGCTTCGCTTCCTCACCGAGATAGACCGTGACACAGAGAAGATTCCGCAGGAGCTGCTGGAGAATCCCGACACGAGCAAGGCCCTGAAGATTCTTGAGAAGTCAGCCTACAACGAGAAGGAGCTGTATGCCTACGAGTACTATTGGGATGCCGTGTACAACGAGCGTGGTGCTATCCGTCATGGCTATAAGCAGGGAATGGCACAGGGAATGGCACAGGGAATGGAGCAGGGAATGGCACAGGCCAAGCGTGAGAATGCATGCAGGATGAAGGCCGACGGCATGCCTGCCGAACTGATAGCAAAATACACAGGTCTCTCCATAGAGGCTATCAACGATTTACCTACCATTTGAAGGCGGCATCGTGTGACGGGCTAGCTATCCGGCTGCCTCGGAGAGTGTTTCAAGCAAGTGCTCTACGAGTCGGGGGATGGCATAGTCGTCGATGCGCGCCTCGTCGATCCAGACGTAGTCGGCGGGCAGCGGCGGTTGCTCGTCGACGGTCAGCAGGTAGAAGTCGGCCAGCAGCAGGCGGTGTGTGAGTTGGTGGCGCATGCCGCTGACGAGCAGGCGGCTGCCGCTGAGGAGCGCCTTGAGTGAGGCGTCGTCGCTGATGTTGACGGGCTCCCACAGCCCCTGCCAGATGTCGCCTGGCCCCCGCTGGCGGATGGCCGTCTGCCCCTTACACCTTATATAGAGGTATGTCAGCTGTCGCTCCTTCACCGTCAGCCTCCGCTCCTTCACTGGCAGCTGAGCGACGCGTCGCGATGCCAGTGCCTCGCAGGCATCAGCCAGCGGACAGTCGTCGCAGCGCGGTGCGGCGGGCGTACACTGCGTGGCTCCGAAGTCCATCAGCGCCTGGTTGTAGTCGTCGCAGCGGGCGTCGGGCAGCAGCTCTGCGGCGAGTGCTGCGAAGAGGTGCTTCCCCTCGGTGGTGTTGATGGGTGTGTCGATGCCGAAGAATCGGCTCAGCACGCGGTACACGTTGCCGTCGACGACGGCAGCCCTCTGTCCGAATGCGAAGCTGGCGATGGCGGCGGCGGTATAGTCGCCCACGCCCTTCAGCTTTCTTAGCCCATCAAGTGTCGTGGGGAAGGCGCCGAGCCCTACCACCTGCCGCGCTGCGGCATGCAGGTTTCGCGCCCGCGAGTAGTATCCCAGGCCCTGCCACTGTCGCAGCACCTCGTCCTCGGTGGCCTGTGCCAGCTTGTCGACGGTGGGCCATCGGCTGACGAAGCGCAGCCAGTAGTCGCGCCCCTGGTCGATGCGCGTCTGCTGCAGGATGACCTCGCTGAGCCATATCTGGTAAGGGTCGCGGGTATGTCGCCAGGGCAGGTCGCGTCCGTTGCTGGCAAACCATTGCAGCAGTATGGCTGCGAAAGGCGTTGCTTGAAGGTCTTTTTCTTGTTTCATGGGCACAAAGGTACGAAAAAATTTGGTCATCTGCAAATTTCTCCGTACCTTTGCAGCCGCATTACGCCTCAGAGGAGTCCCCGTGGTGCACGCCAGGGTTCGCTTAGCCGCGATTAATTGGGAATGTGAGTGTAAGTCTCCTACTGTCCCGCAGCTGTGAGCCTCCGTATAGCCAGAAGCCGTAGACAGCCATTGCCGCTTAGGTGAGAAGGCGCTTCATGGTGAGGTGAAGTCAGAAGACCTGCCCTGGTGGTTTGACAATGCCGAAACGCTCTCGATGTAAGGGCGTAGAGGAGATACGTGTATTATTATATTAAGTTTTAGACAGGAGATCCTGTCGTGAGATAGCATCTCCTTTTTAAGGAGCAAGAGATGAATCGTCGATATATCGTAGGAGCGGCTCTCGTAGGCCTCTCCCTTACATCTATGGCACAGGAGCCACTGCTGAGAGACAGCCTTCAGGAGGTGGTCGTCACGGGTACTGGCACACAGCACCTGCTGCGCGACGTGCCTGTGCAGACGGAGGTCATCAGCAGCAAGATGCTGAAGAGCTATGGCGGCCGGTCGCTGGAGGACATCCTCGGCGGCCTCTCTTCGTCGTTTGCCTTCAGCGAGGGCGACATGGGTTCGCAGATGCAGCTCAACGGCCTGGGCAACAACTACATCCTTGTGCTCGTCGACGGCAAGCGCCTGCATGGCGACGTCGGCGGCGAGAACGACCTTCAGCTCATCGACCCGCACAACATCGAGCGCATCGAGATTGTCAAGGGAGCCTCCAGCGCCCTCTACGGCTCTGACGCCATTGCCGGAGTGGTGAACATCATCACCAAGAAGCACCTGGACGACGAGGCGCTGCTCGTGGAGAACAGCACTCGCTACGGCTCGCACAACGACCTGCGCCAGCACAACGGCCTCGGCCTTGCCTCCGGGCGGCTGAAGAGCTACACCAACTTCCAGCTGCAGCACAGCGACGGCTGGCAGAATACCGCCACGGAGTGGACACCATCGTCGGCGGCACCCATCACCGACTCGCGCAGCATGACCGTCAACCGCCATACCAACTGGCAGCTCTCCGAGCAGCTCACGCTCACCCTCTCGCCGCAGCTGGAGCTCTATGCCGGCGGCACCTACTACCGGAAGGGCATCTACCGGCCGAAGGGCAAGTACCCGAAGTACGACGTGAAGACCTTCGACATGAAATACCGCAACGCATCGGCATCGGCAGGCGCGCGGTGGAAGGGCGACCGCGGCGAGCTGACACTCGACGTCGACTGGAACCGCCATGACTACTACCATGCCTTCACCGCGACGACGCTCGCCGAGGGCTTCGACGAGGAGGGGCGCTTCATGCTCGACTTCCCCTACTTTGCCGGGCAGGAGAACCTGCAGAGTAACCAGGAGCGCACGATGGCCCACCTGAAAGGCGTCTTCACGCCGACAGCCCACCACCGGCTGACGGCAGGCCTCGAAGCCCGCTACGACTACCTGCGCGCCCCGACGAGCATTGCCGGCAAGACCGCCGACGACAATACCGAGGCCCTCTACCTGCAGGACGAATGGAGCATCGCCCTCAACCCTCCACCCTCCACCCTCCACCCTCAACCCGCGACCCTCCACCTCACCCCCGGCCTGCGGCTGAACCGCAATCAGGGCTTCGGCTTCCGGCTCTCGCCCAAGCTCTCGGCCATGCTGTCGGCCGGCGACCTGCGCCTGCGCGCCTCCTGGAGCCAGGGCTTCAAGACCCCCACGCTGAAGGAGCGCAACTATCGCTATATCCGCGAGATGACCAGCATCATCATGTATCTGGGCAACAACGACCTCGACGCCCAGACCAGCAACTACTACTCGCTGAACGCCGAGTACACGTGGGGCGGGCTGAACCTGACCGTCACAGGCTACTATAATAAGGTGGACAACATGATTGCCCTCGTCACCGTGCCCCGCTCGGAGGCCCCCGCCGACTACCGCCAGCAATATGGCGAGATGCTGGGCAAGGTGCGGCGCTACGAGAACATGGAGGATGCCCGCACCTGCGGCGTCGACGTCAGCCTGCGCTATCAGCACCGGCAGCTGTCGGCAGGACTCTCCTACAGCTATCTCGATACCGATGCCCACGTCTACGACACCGACCACGAACGCCTGCGGCAGGTCGTCATCGACGGCTCGGCCTACCATAAGGGCAGCTGCTTCCTGACCTGGAACGATGCCTCAGGATGGGGCGCCGGCCTCTACGGACGCTTCTCGAGCAAGCGCCACTACCAGACCGACGGCGACGGTAAGGGCTATCAGATATGGCGGCTGTCAGCCCGTCACACCTTCGCCCCCACGCTGCTCGAGCGCCTCGCTCCTCGCTCCTCACGCCTGGAGGCAACCCTCGAGGCGGGCATCGACAACATCTTCGACTACTGCGACCGCACGCCCCACGGCCTGCACCTGGGCACCACCACGCCCGGTCGCACCGTCTATGCCACGCTGAGCATCGGCCTGCGACACGGAAAGAAAACATCATTTACAAATAACATTAAGTCTAATTTAAAACAACAGCAAGAAAATGAAGAAGATTAAGTTTCTGCTCATTGCCATGATGGCAATGATGTCGACGACGGCTTTCGTGGCCTGCAGCGATGACGACGACGACGACAACAAGGCCGTCTCGAACATGGAGCGTTATCAGCAAGAGGTCGACCAGACCGTCCGTGCACAGAAGAAGAACTCGAAGGCCATCCTCCTCGTTGCCTTCGGCAGCACCTGGCAGCAGGCCTACGACGCCTTCGACCTCACCCGTGAGGAGTATGCCAAGGAGTTCCCCGGCTACGACGTCTACCTGAGCTTCTCGTCGGCCATCTGCATCAACCGTGCCATGGCAGCCGAGAACACCGCCGCCCGCTCGTTCTACGAGCCGAAGTACTGGCTGGAGGCCTTCGGACGCGTGCAGTACGACGAGATCATCGTGCAGTCGATGCAGGTCATCCCCGGCGAGGAGTTCAGCCGCGTTGTCAACGCCATGAAGGACTTCGGCAACAACTCCAACGGCGACCTCGACGACAAGTATATGTCGCAGGTGACGCTGAAGCTCGGCATGCCGCTGATGTACACCGAGGCCGACGCCCAGACGCTGGCCGGCGCGCTGAACACCAACTTTGCGAAGTACGCCCAGAAGGGCGCCATGCTCTTCATGGGCCACGGCAACCCCGACGAGTACGACACCTACAAGGCTAACGTGCGCTACACCCAGCTCGAGACCGCCCTCCAGAAGCTGAACAAGAACTACTTCGTGGGCACCGTCGACATGGTCGACAACTACAAGGTGCAGGTGCGCCAGCGCATGGAGGAGGCAGGCCTGACCAGCGGTAACGTCTATTGCGCTCCCCTGATGTCGATTGCCGGTGACCACGCCCACAACGACATGGCCGGCGACGACGATGCCTGGGACAACGGCTTCGAGGAGAACGAGGACGG
Organism: uncultured Prevotellaceae bacterium; assembly: GCA_946539475.1. Next base: position 5,173 of record CAMNHM010000083.1, read on the forward strand.
CGAGGTGGAGGACACCTCCTGGAAGATGTACTTCGACCACATGGGCTACACCATCGACGCAAACACCTATAAGGACAACGGCAGCGACGCCCTCGTCCGCGGTCTGCTGGAGTATGCCAACGTGCGTGCCCTCTACAAGAACCACACCCGTCAGGCAGAGGTCGTCGACTTCTACCACTCGATGTATCCTGAAGAGTAACCACAAACCCTTCGCACTAACCGCCAGGCTGCAACAGCCCTTCCCTGCCGGACGGGGCGTCTGCAGCCTGGCATTTTTCCCCCCACACACAATCAACATTCCCCCTTTAAAACACATAACATACAGAACAATTCCATGAGGAACATACGAATACCCCTCACCGCAGCACTCTGCCTGACAACGTTGGCGGGAGCTGCACAGGTGCACCTGATGGAACGCAGCGACACCATCGCCCACCGCTATGACTTGAACCCCGTCGTCGTCACTGGATCCGGCCACCACCAGCGACTGAAGTCAACCCCCACGCCCGTCCGTGTGCTCTCCCGTCAGGAGATACAGGAGCAGGGCATCACCACCTTCGAAGATGCCGTGACGAAGATGCTGCCGCAGGTGTCGATGGCACCCTCGTCGATGGGCACCTTCCTCCGCTTGAACGGCCTGGGCAACAAGTACGTGCTCATACTCATCAACGGACAGAAGCTCTCGGGCGACATCTCCAACAACGTCGACCTGAGCCGCATCAATATGACGCGTGTACGGCGCATAGAAGTGCTCGACGGAGCTGCCTCCTCGCTCTATGGCTCGGATGCCATCGGCGGCGTCATCAACATCATCACCGACCAGCCCACCAATGCCCTGCTCACCGTGAGCAACGCCACGACCGTCAGCGGCGAGGGTAAGCTGACGGAGAGCGCCAGCCTCGACATCTATAAGAATGGCTTCGGGTCCTACACCACCTTCACCCACGACCGCGCCGACAGCTACCAGACATACACCGAGGAGCTGCTGAAAGGCAGCGAGACAGAGACGCAGCCCACCATAGCGCCACTCTTCACCGGCTACCGCTCGAACCTCATCAGCCAGAAGTTCACCTACTCGCCCACGCGCCAGCTGGCCTTCAATGCCGGCTTCGACTACAACCACAAGATCACCGACCGCCCGGAGACGCGCTCCGACATCACCGGCGGCACCGACTACGAGATGCGCTACAAGACGCTGCGACTGTCGGCCGGCGCCATCTATAAGATGTCGGCAAAGAACTCGCTCCAGGCCGACTTCACCGTCGACCGCTTCCGCTATGGCAAGGAGTATGACGTTGAGACGAAGACCTACCACGTAGGCGACTACGTGCAGTCGAAGAAACAGCGTACGATGGAGGGACAGCTGAAAGCCATCCTCGGACTGATGGACAACGCCACGACCATCGTCGGTGCCGACTGGCGACAAGACCGGCTGAACGCCAGCAGTGGCAGCATCGCAGAGTCGGCAGCGATCATGGCGGCCTACGCCCAGCACGAGCATCGCCTGCCGCTCGGCCACAGCAGTGCCCTGACGGCCACCGTGGGTGCCCGCTATAACTACCACGAGGACTTCGGCAGCCACTTCACGCCGAAAGCCACCGTGATGTACAGCATCGGAGGCGTGAACCTGCGCGCCACCTACTCGGCAGGCTTCCGTGCTCCCGGCCTCGACGAGCTACACTACCACTACTTCTCCGTCAACCGCGGCAAGGCCCAGATCATCTTCGGCAACAAAGACCTCAAGGCAGAGAAGAGCAACTACTTCGCGCTGAACGCCGAGTATCGGTCGAAGATGCTCGCTGTCAGCGTCACGGGATACCTCAACCGCATCAACGACATGGTCGTGCGGCAGGACATCGGCGTCGATGCCACGGCGCTGCAACGGCTGCAGCAGGAGTTCCCCGAGATGACGGCCGACCAGGCCTCGAAGCTCGAGCGCTACTCCCTCTACCAGAACCACGACCGTGGCGACGTGAAGGGACTGACGGTGAATGTCTCGGCCAACGTGCTGCCCGGCCTGAACCTCTCGGCCAACTATGCCTATACCTATGCCCGCACGGAGGGTGAGGCAGGGTGGATACTGCTGGAGCGCAGCATCCGCAACACGGCCACCGTCAGCGCCAACTACCACCACGCCTGGCGAGGCTATGCGCTGAACGTCAACCTCAACGGCCGCCTGCAGTCGAAGACCTACTATACCTCCTACGAGAATGCTCCCGGCTACGGCATCTGGAACCTGCACACCACCCACACCTTCAGCGGCCTGCGCCACCTGCTCCTCGAGCCCAGCCTCGGTGTGGAGAACATCTTCGACAAGGTAGACCGCCGGACGGACAGCAGCCTCCGCAAGTATGCCCTCTACAGTCCGGGACGCATGCTCGTGGCCGGTCTGAGGCTGAGGCTGAAGAAGTAGTAATGTATGAAAGTAAGCTAAAAACGCGGAAAAAGTTTTGTTTTTCGCACGTTTCTTCGTAACTTTGCACCCATTAAGATACAAAGGAGAAGAAACAATGGCTTGCATTCTGCATATCGAGACGAGCACAGCGGTGTGCTCGGTGGCCGTGTCGGAAGACTCGCACGTCATCTATCACGAGGAAGACCACGGCGACGACAGCCATAAGGGCGCCAGCGCCGAGCGGCTGGGAACGATGGTCGACGAGGCACTGTCGTTTACCGACAGCCACGCCATACCCTTCGATGCCGTCGCCGTCAGCGCCGGGCCGGGCTCCTACACCGGCCTGCGCATCGGCGTCTCGATGGCTAAGGGCCTCTGCTACGGCCGCGACCTGAAACTCATCGCCGTTCCTACGCTGCAACTGCTCTGCGTGCCAGTGCTGTTGCGCGAGGAACTGCCCGACGACGCATTGCTCTGCCCCATGCTCGACGCCCGGCGCATGGAGGTCTATGCTGCCGTCTACGACCGTGCGCTGAAGCCCGTGCGCGACGTGCAGGCCGACATCGTCGATGCCAGCACATACCGCCAGTGGCTCGACGAGCATCCCGTCTACTTCTTCGGCAACGGCGCCGCCAAGTGTATGGACACCATCGCCCACCCCAATGCCAGGCTGATCAGCGGCATAGAGCCACAGGCACGATGGATGCAGCCACTGGCTGAGCGCCGGCTGCTCGACGGAACGACAGAGGACGTGGCCTACTACGAGCCCTTCTACCTGAAGGACTTCGTGGCCAAACTCCCCAAAAGCCTACTATAGAATAAAGAAATGGACATACAAGGATTAGACTACAACACACAACGACACAACCTGCTCATGCCCGAGTACGGACGTGAGATCCAGAAGATGATCGACCACGCCGTGACCATCCCCTCGCGCGAGGAGCGTCTGCAGTGTGCCAAGACCATCGTGAAGATGATGGAGACCAAGGTGCCGCAGATTCGCGAGAATGCCAACTACCAGCAGACGCTGTGGGATCACCTCTATCTCATGAGCGGCAAGCAGCTCGACATCGACTGGCCGTTCGACGTCAGCGAGGCGGAGCGCATCCTCTCAAAGCCGGCACCAATGGCCCACCCCGCCAACGGCATCGTCATGCGCCACTACGGACGGCTGGTGGAGGAGCTCTTCGAGAAGCTCAAGACCATGCCTGCCGGACCGGAGCGCGACGAGCTGACACGCCTGACGGCCAACCAGATGAAGCGCGACCTCATCCTTTGGGGACACGGATCGATCGACGACGAGAAGGTGGCCGACGATCTGGCCCGCTTCACCGACGGCGCCATCCAGCTCGACCTGGGAAACTTCACCTTCGAGCGTTTCGTTCCCATGGAAGAGCCTGCGACAAACGGAAAACGCTCCGGAAAGAAGAAGAAATAGCGGCAGATGGCATCATTCATCATAGAAGGTGGACATACGCTTAGCGGAACAATCATCCCGCAGGGAGCCAAGAACGAGGCCCTGCAGGTGCTCTGTGCCACGCTGCTCACCAGCGAGCCAGTGACCATCAGCAACATCCCCAACATCCGCGACGTCAACAACCTCATCCAGCTGCTGCGTGACATCGGAGTAAAAGTCACCTCAACTCTCAACTCATACACCTTCCAAGCCGACCAGCTGAACCTCGACTACCTGCAGAGCGACACCTTCGTCGAGAAGTGCTCGCAGCTGCGAGGATCAGTCATGCTCATCGGCCCGCTGCTGGCCCGCATGGGCAAGGCCATCATTGCCAAGCCCGGAGGCGACAAGATAGGGCGTCGGCGACTCGACACCCACTTCCTGGGCTTCGAGCGACTGGGCGCACACTTCAGCCACGTGGCTGAGCGCGACGTCTACGAGATCTCGGCACAGCAGCTGCACGGCAACTACATGCTGCTCGACGAGGCCTCCGTCACCGGCACCGCCAACATCATCATGGCTGCCGTGCTGGCAAAGGGGACGACGACCATCTACAACGCTGCCTGCGAGCCATACATCCAGCAGCTATGCCGCATGCTCTGCCGCATGGGAGCACGCATCAGCGGCATCGCCTCCAACCTGCTCACCATCGAGGGCGTCGACGGCCTGCACGGCACGTCGCACACCGTCCTCCCCGACATGATCGAGGTGGGATCATTCATCGGTATGGCAGCAATGGTGGGCGACGGCATACGTATCAAAGACGTGTCGCTCAGCAACCTAGGCATCATCCCCAACACCTTCAGGCGGATGGGCATACGCATCAAAGAGGAGGGCGACGACCTCTTTATCCCACGCATGCGCCACTACGAGATACAGTCGTTCATCGACGGCACCATCATGACGCTCGCCGATGCTCCCTGGCCAGGGCTGACGCCCGACCTGCTCAGCGTGCTCATCACCGTCGCCACACAGGCACGTGGCTCAGTACTCTTCCATCAGAAGATGTTCGAGAGCCGGCTGTTCTTCGTCGACAAGCTCATCGACATGGGCGCGCAGATCATCCTCTGCGATCCTCATCGCGCCGTCGTCGTAGGCCACGACCGCAAGCTGCAGCTCCGTGGCGGACGCATGTCGAGTCCCGACATCCGCGCCGGCATCGCCCTGCTCATAGCAGCCCTCAGCGCACGTGGCGTCAGCCGCATCGACAACATCGAGCAGATCGACCGCGGCTATGAGAACATAGAAAGCCGGCTCAACGCACTAGGAGCACGCATCACCCGAATGACATGATCAGAGAGGAAGAAGTTTACAAGATAGGCCGGCTGGGCAAGCCCCACGGCGTGCATGGCGAGATATCCATCCAGGTCGACGACGACGTCTTCGACCGTGTGGATGCCGACTGCCTCATCCTGATGGTCGACGGCATCCTCGTACCTTTCTATATCGAGGAGTACCGCTTCCGCTCCGACACCACGGCACTCATCAAGTTCGAGGATGTCGACTCCGTAGAGCGGGCCCGCGAGCTCACCAACAGCGATGTCTACTTCCTGCGCCGCCTTGCCGACGACGATGCTGAGGGCGACCTCAGCTGGGCCTTCCTCGTCGGCTTCACCATCGTCGATGCCGCCAGCGAAGCCCCGGTAGGACGTATCGCTCAGGTCGACGACAGCACTGCCAACACCCTTTTCCTGCTCGACGACGGCCGCCTCATTCCCGCCGCCAGCGATCTCATCACCCACATCGACAACGACCAGCGTCTCATCGTCATGCAGCTGCCAGAGGGCCTGCTCAGCCTATAAAACCAAATCGACTCCGTAATGACCAACGATACGCTCGCCGAGCGCCTCGTCCGCTATTAAAAAACGTTCGGCGACCACTTTGGGAGAAGCAATCACTTCGTTGCTTCAGAATACCTATTTCGCTGTCTTCCGGGCCGAAGGTGTTCAGCATGTAGTACAAGCAGGCACAGCAATCATCACTTGAAATGTTTCCCAATGAGGGGCAGGCTGCTCAGGGGTAGGTCTCTCTTGACGATAATCATCAGGAAGAGGCCGATGAGCAGCGTGTTGAGCACGAGCTGTGCCCAGAGGGGTAGGGTGGCGGTCAGCGTCATGACAGCGAAGAGGGCGGCAGCTGCCAGCGTGTAGAGTGCCATGTCGCGCAACGGATAGTCGATGCGGTAGTAGTGCTGCCCGACGACGTACGACAGTAGCATCGACACCGCATAGGCAGCGAAGCCGGCCCAAGCACAGGCCATATAGCCATAGCGGGGGATGAGGAGCACGTCGATGACGATGAGCACCACGGCTCCGATGCCGGAGAAGTAGGCCCCCCAGATGGTTCGGTCGGTGAGCTTATACCAGAAAGAGAGGTTGAAGAACACGCCGAACATGATCTCTGCTGCCATGACGATGGGCACCACGCGCAGCCCCTCCCAATAGCTATCGCCGATGATGAACTTCAGCACGTCGAGATAGCCCATCACGCAGAGGAAGGCCAGGAGGGTGAAGATGAGGTAGTACTTCATGGCCAGCGCATAGGTCTGGCGGTTGTCTTTGTCCTTCGACCTTCCGAAGACGAAAGGCTCGTAGGCAAAGCGGAAGGCCTGAGTGATCATGACCATGATCATCGCGATCTTGATGCAGGCGCCGTAGATGCCCAGCTGTGTGCGTGCCTCTTCTACCGATCCGTCGTAGAGATATGGAAAGAGTATCTGCGAGGCCGCTTGGTTCAGCTGTCCCACCACGCCCATGACGAGCAGTGGCCACGTGTAGCCAAGCATGCGTCGGCAGGCAGCAGCGTCGAAGCCGAAGCGGATGCCGCGCAGCTCCTTCCACAACATAAGCAGCGTGCATACGGTGCATACGAGGTTGATATAGAACACGAATGCCACATCGAGCGTGAATGCCTCGTCGTAGATGCCCAGCGGGTCCCACTTGAGGGCCGGCAGCACGATGAGGT
>CAMNHM010000084.1 GCA_946539475.1 uncultured Prevotellaceae bacterium
TATTAGTTCTTTTAAGGTAAAAAGATTGTTTTCAGGATAACGATGCAAAGGTAAGCAAAGTTTTTGAATGCTGCAAACTTTTCTTCAGTTTTTTTTGATAAAATTTGTTGTGTGGGAGCACAATTTCTTGACCTATGTCTAAAAGAGGCCAAAATTGTGAAAAAATTCATTTTTTCAGCTTTTTGAGCCTCCGTTTGGCATCGTTGGCTTCTGGATAGACCTCGAGTGCCTTTTCGTAGTTGCGTATGGCGGCGTCTGTCATGTGTTCGCGCTCGCATTCCTTTCCCATGATGACGTATTCGGCAGCCAGCCGTCGCAGCTTCTCGTCCTGCTGGCTGAGCTTCTGCCGCAGGTTGTCCAGCTCTTCGCGCTGGCGGTTGATGACCTGCAGCTTGCGGCGGATATATCGGCGTGGCAGGGGCTTCTCGATGTCGTAGCGGCTGTGGATGGCCAGGAAGAAGTGGTCGAGGAACTGCGCGAAGTCGCCGCGGTCGAAGGCGCGTATGGCGTCGCGGTAGTGACGGTCGGCCTTTCCTTCCTGCATGGCTTGGTCGATGTCGTGCTGGTTGTTGTATCGTCGTGCGAACTGTACCACCTCGCCGCGTACGAAGATGTCCTGCTGGCGGATGGGTGCCACGAGGGTGATGCCGTCGAGCGACGTGCAGCGCGACAGCGCCACGTAGGTCTGTCCGCCGGCGAAGGCTCCTCCCGTGAAGTCGATGTTGACCTGGTTGAACGTCAGGCCTTGGCTCTTGTGTACGGTCATTGCCCACGCCAGCCGCAGAGGGAACTGTGTGTAGGTGCCCAGCAGCTCTTCCTCTATCTTCTGCTCCTTCTCGTTGAAGGCGTAGCGCATGTTCTCCCACACCTCTCGCTCCACGTCGTAGTCGTTGCCGTCTTCCGTCTGTACGGTGATGATGCCTTCGTCGTAGTCGATCTCGACGATGGTGCCGAGCGTGCCGTTCACCCATCGCTTCTCCTTGTCGTTGCGGATGAAGACGACCTGTGCTCCCAGCTTCACGAGGAGCTCCTTCGGCGTGGGGAACGAGGTCTCGGGGAAGTCGCCCTTCACCCAGCCTTTGAACATCGTCGGCGAGCCGTCGAGCTCTGCCAGGCGTCGCTCGTTGATGTAGTCGACGGTGTCGCGGCGGGTGGCGAGGGTGATGGTGAGTTTAGAGTTGAGAGTTGAGAGTTGAGAGTTGAGAGACTTTTGTTTAGGGTTGAGAGTTGAGAGTTGAGAGTTGAGAGACTTTTGTTGAGGGGGCACTGCGGCAGGTACCACGCGGTCGTTGATGGCGGCTAGGTCGGCAGTCGTGGCTTGGTTCTGGCGTATGCGGTCGAGCATGGCCACGAAGGCGGCGTCGCGCTGGCGGTAAACCTTTCGCAGCTCGATGGCTACCAGCTGCATCTGCTGCCACACTTTCGCGTTGAAGAAATATGCCGACTGGTAGAAGGGTCGCAGCAGCTGGCGGTCGTCCTCCTTCAACACGGGCTCCAGCTGGAAGATGTCGCCCACGAGGAGCATCTGCTTGCCTCCGAAGGGCTCGTCGCTGCGGGTGTAGACGCGCAGCACCTTGTCGATGAAGTCGATGATGTCGGCCCGCACCATCGATATCTCGTCGATGATGATGAGCTCCAGCTCGCGCAGCAGCTTGCGCTGTGCTCCGTTGTACTTGAGGCTCTCCTTGATATGCCGGCGGTCGTAGCGGCTGTCGTTGGGCAGCAGGGGATGGAAGGGCAGCTTGAAGAAGCTGTGGAGGGTGGCTCCGCCGGCATTGATGGCTGCGATGCCCGTTGGTGCGAGCACGACGCACTTCTTCTTCGTGTGCCCGACGACGTAGCGCAGGAAGGTCGACTTGCCCGTGCCGGCCTTCCCCGTGAGGAAGAGCGAGCGACGCGTGAAGTCGACGATCTGCAGGGCGTCCTGCCACTCTTTGTTGTCAAGGTCGAGCTCCTGGCTATTCGGTAGGTTGTTCTGCGGCATGCTCTGTTGCGGGTGCTTCCTCCTCGGGTACGGCCGGCGGCTCGTCGCCCTCGGTATTGGCAGGTGCCAGTTCGTTGATGATGGATTCGTCGTCGTCGAAGATGTCCAGGTCGTCGGGGTGGAACATCAAGAGGCTGTCGAGGGGGGTACGATAGTAGCTGCTCTCGTACTGGTTGGCTTCGATGCTGGGGTCCTTGCACGGTGGGAACTTCATGTGATACTGTGCGAAGTGCTCGTCGCTGAACACCGACTTCAGGAAGCGTCCGCACAGCGGCAGCGCCGTCTTGCCGCCCTGTCCGAGTGCTCCCGTGCGGAAGTGAATGGCGCGATACTCGCCTCCCACCCATGCTCCGCACACCAGCCTGGGGCTGACGCCGACGAACCAGGCGTCGGAGTGGTTGTTCGACGTGCCCGTCTTTCCTCCGAAGTCGGTATCCTCGAGATAGTCGCCGACGAACTGCCGTAGGCTCCAGCTCGTGCCGCTGAGTCCTCCCATGAGCATCTTCTGCATGAGGAAGGCGCTGCGATAGGGGATGGCCTCGTGCTGATGGTCGTCGACCTTGAATATCTCGTTGCCGTCGCGGTCGAGGATGCGGGTGACGAAGACGGGGTCGTGCACGCTGCCGTCGTTGGCGACGGTGGAATAGGCGTTGACCAGTTCGAGCAGGTTCACGTCGCTTGCTCCCAGGGCCAGCGACGGCACCTCCTCCAGCTTGCTCCTGATGCCCATTGCGTGGGCGGTGCGGGCGACATGCTCAATGCCCACATCCTGCCCGAGGCGTGCGGCGATGGTGTTGACACTCTTGGCGAAAGCCGACTTCAGCGTCATGCTGGCACCCGACACCGATCCGTTGGCATTGTGGGGCACCCAGTTGCCGCCGATGCGGTAGTAGGTGTCGACATAGGGCTTGTTGGGCGTCATTCCCTGGTTCATGGCCTCCGTATAGACGAAGAGCTTGAAGGTGGAGCCCGGCTGCCGCTGAGCCGTCACCTTGTCGTACTTCCACGTGTCGAAGTCGATGTCGCCCACCCACGCCTTTACATATCCCGTATGTGGCTCCATAGCCACAAAGCCGCAATGCATGAAGCGGGTGATGTAGCGCAGGGAGTCCATCGTGCTCATCTCGCGCCTGACGGGCCCGTCGTAGCTGAAGAGCTGCACCTCGTGGGGCTTGTTGAGATAGAACCACACGGAGTCGGGCTCGTCGGGGAACCGCTCCTCCAGGTATTTGTAGACGGGCAGCCGGCGGGCGATATTCTCGATGAAGTTGGGGATCTCGCGGTAGCGCTCGTCCTGCCAGGGGTTCTGCCCCGCCCAGTGCTGGTCGAAGTTCTGCTGGATTTCCATCATCTGCTCGCGTACGGCCTTCTCGGCATACTGCTGCATGCGGGTGTCGAGCGTGGTGTAGATTTTCAGGCCGTCGGTGTAGGGGTCGATACCGTTGTCGTGACACCATTGCTGGATGTTGTCCTGCATGGCATTGCGGAAATAGGTGGCAGGGCCGTCGTAGACTTTCTCCACGCTGTAGTCGAGCTTCACGGGCTCGGCATAGATGGAGTCGAAGAGCTGCTGCGAAAGATGTCCGTGGCGCAGCATGTTGCCCAGCACGACGTTACGCCGGCGGGCACTGTTCTCGGGGTTGAGGCGCGGGTTGTAGGTCGTCGTGGCTTTCAGCATTCCCACGAGTACTGCCGCCTGTTCGGGCCGCAGGTCCTTTGGAGCGACGCCAAAGTAGGTCTTGCAGGCGGTCTTGATGCCGTAGGAGTTCGACCCGAAGTCAACGGTATTGGCATACATCGTGAGGATCTCCTCCTTGGAGAAGTTCCACTCCAGCTTCAGCGCCGTCACCCACTCCTTGCTCTTCATCACGAGCATCTTCAGACCGGGCACCTTTCCCAGCAGGCCGGTGGAGTACTCTGTACGGACGCGGAAGAGGTTCTTGGCCAGCTGCTGCGTGATGGTCGATGCGCCGCGAGCGTCGCCCAGCACGATGTAGTCCTTTGCAGCTGCGAAGAAGGCTGCCACGTCGACGCCATAGTGCTTGTAGAATCGCTCGTCCTCAGTGTCGATGAGCGCCTGCCAGAAGACGGGGTTCACGTCCTCGTATTTCACGGGCGTGCGGTTCTCGCTGAAAAACTTGCCTATCATCACGCCGTCGTCGCTGTAGATCTCGGAAGCCTGAGCGGGGCGGGTGCTCTTGATGGTGTGCATGCTGGGCGACTTGCCGAAGAGACCGAAGAGGTCGATGTCGACAGCTCCGAGGTAGAACACGATCATCAGAATGAACGTAGCCAGTGCCGAGAGGATCTTGACATACCAGGGCCGGCCCTTATAGAGATGTACGTACCACGAACAGACTTTCTTGACGGAAAGCCATACGGCAGAGAGCACCTGTCGAGCAATCTTCAATGGCAACGTCGTTTCTTTCCCTTCTTTATCCATTTGTCGTTATATGCTTGATAATATTGTCCTTATCATCAGGAGAGAACCATTTTACTTCAGCGTCTCTCTTGAACCACGTCAGCTGTTTGCGGGCGTAGCGACGGGTGTTGCCCTTCATCCGCTCGACGGCCTCTTCCTCTGTCCAGACGCCGTCGAGACAGGCGAACATCTCCTTATATCCAACCGTGTTAAGGGCGTTCAGGTGGCGCTTGGGCAACAGGCGTCGTGCTTCGTCGAGGAGCCCGTCGGCCATCATCTGGTCGACGCGCTGATTGATGCGCCCATAGAGCTCCTCACGCGGAAGGTTGAGGGCGACCTTCACGATACGGAAGGGACGCTGCTTGCGGCGGTTGGTGCGGAAGGAGCTGTAGGTGCTGCCCGTCATGTGGCAGATTTCGAGCGCATGCACCACGCGACGAGGGTTGTTCTTGTCGACGATGGCATAATGCTCGGGGTCGAGCCGACGCAGCTCCTCACACAGCGCCTCGAGCCCTTCGTCGGCCAGCCGACGTTTCAGGGTGGCACGCGTAGTGTCGTCGACGGTGGGAATGTCGTCGATGCCATTGCAGACGGCATCGATATACATCATCGAGCCACCGCTCATCAGGGCGTAGTCGCTCGAGCTGAAGAGTGATGGCAGCAGCGACATGACCTGCTGCTCGTAGAGCGACGCGCTGTAGTAATCGTCGAGGTCGAGTATTCCCACAAAGTAATGCCGCACCCGTCGAAGCTGTTGCTCGGTAGGTGCGGCTGTTCCGATTTTCAGCTCACGGTATACCTGTCGGCTGTCGGCATTGATGATGGGAACACCTAAGTGCTGGGCAATGTCGATGCACAATGCCGTTTTTCCCACTGCCGTAGGGCCGGTGACTACGATGAGCGTCTTTTCCATCAGCGGATGATTCCGCGCTTTGACGACTCGATGAACGAGCAGATGTACTCCACTTCCTTCGAGTCGGGATATTTCGTGCGTGCTTCGGCAATACCGTCTTTCAGGATCCCCTGGGCGTAGATGGTGCGGTAGGTGTCGTGGATGATCTCTATCTGCTCGTTGGTGAACCCACGGCGGCGCAGCCCTATGAGGTTGACGCCGGCATAGCGGATGGGCTCCTTGCCGGCGATGATGAAGGGCGGGATGTCCTGACTGGTGCGGCAACCTCCCTGGATCATGACATAGCTGCCGATGCGTATGAACTGATGGAAGAGCACCTCGGCAGAGATGATGGCGTTGTCGTCGACCTCCACCTCACCGGCAAACTTCGTCGAGTTGCCAATGATACAGCCACTACCGATGACGCAGTCGTGAGCGATATGCATGTTCTCCATCAGCAGGTTGCCAGAGCCGACGACCGTCTTCCCGCGCGAAGCAGTGCCACGGCTGATGGTCACATTCTCGCGAATGCTGTTGTTGTCGCCAATGACGCATATCGTCTCCTCGCCCTGAAACTTCAGGTCCTGCGGCTTCGTCGATATCGACGCGCCAGGGAAGAACTCATTGCCCGACCCTATGCGCGCTCCCTTGTGGAGGGTGACGCTGTTGAGAAGATGGTTGTTGTCGCCCATCACCACGTCAGCATCGACGACGCAGAAGGGACCAATGACATTGCCGTCGCCGAGCTTTGCCTCAGGCGAAACGACTGCTAAGGGGTGTATCTGATTCATTTGTTCTTTACGATTTGTGCTGTGAATGTTGCCTCTGAGACGACGTGATCGCCAACGAAGACATAGCCGTGCATCGTCGAGATGCCGTGACGCAGCGGTGCCAGCATTTCAACCTTGAAGAGCAGGGTGTCGCCAGGAACGACCTTCTGACGGAACTTCACACCGTCGATTTTCAGGAAATAGGTCGACCAGCGTTCGGGCTCCTCTACGCTGTTCAGCACGAGCAGTCCTCCCACCTGCGCCATTGCCTCGATCTGCAGCACGCCGGGCATGACGGGCTCCTGCGGGAAGTGGCCCTGGAAGAAGGGCTCGTTGGCGGTGATGTTCTTCACGCCGACGATCGACATCGGCCCTACCTCGATGACTTTGTCGACCAGCTGCATGGGATAGCGATGGGGCAGCAGCTCACGTATGCGGTTGACATCCATGATGGGTGTATCGTTAGGGTCGTAGAAGGGTGCCTGCACCTCATGCTTGCGGATCTCCTTGCGCATCTCGCGCGCGAACCTATTATTAATGGTATGTCCTGGACGCGTAGCTACGATGCGTCCCTTGATGGGACGTCCGATAAGCGCCATATCGCCAATGACGTCGAGCAGCTTGTGGCGCGTGCACTCGTTCTCCCACACCAGCGGCTTGTGCTGGATGTAGCCCAGCTCGGTGGCATCGCGATGCTCCACGTGCAGCAGGTCGGCGAGCATGTCGAGGCGCTCCTGAGTCGTCTGGCGCTCGTAGATGACGATGGCATTGTCCATATCGCCGCCCTTGATGAGGTTTGCCTGCAACAGGGGCTCGATGTCGCGTACGAAGACGAACGTGCGAGCGGGAGCAATCTCGTCGGTATATTTCAGCGGGCTGTCGAGGGTGGCAAACTGCGAGTTGATGAACTTCGACTCGAACGAGCACATCGCCGTGATCGAGAATTCATCGTCAGGCAGGATGGTGATGCACGAGCCTGTCGACTCGTCCTTCACCTCAATCTTCTTGCGGATGACGTACCAGTCCTTTGGCGCATTCTGCTCCTCAATGCCCACCTCGTTGATCTTTTCCACATATTTGATGGCAGAGCCGTCGAGGATGGGGAACTCAGGGCCGCTGACCTGTATCAGGCAGTTGTCGATGCCCAGGGCGTAAAGCGCTGAGAGTGCATGCTCGACTGTCGAGACACGCACGTCGCCCTTTCCGAGAACCGTTCCACGCTGGGTGTCGACGACATTCTCGGCGACAGCGTCGATCGTGGGCATGCCCTCAAGGTCAATACGTTGAATCTTATATCCATGATTCTCAGGTGCAGGGTTGAACGTCACAGTGAGGTTCAGTCCTGTATGAAGGCCTTTCCCGCAGAGCGTGAAACTGCCTTTGAGCGTCTTTTGCTTCATAAGAATTATTTCTGAGTTAGTTCTTCTACTTTCTTTTTCAGGGCGTTCAGCTCGCGATACATCTCAGGCAGGCGCTTCATTACGGCAGAAGCCTTGAAGAACACCTTGGGATCAATCGCCGGCGACCCGATGAGCTGTTCGCCCTCGCCTTTGGTGTTACTAATCACACCACTCTGAGCGCCGATAAATGTCTTGTCGGCCACCTTGAGATGGCCAGCGAATCCTGCCTGTCCGCCCACCATGCACCAGGCGCCGACCTTCGTCGAGCCTGCCAGGCCTACCTGTGCCGACATGACGGTGTTCTCGCCGATTTCGCAGTTATGGGCCACCTGAATGAGATTGTCGAGCTTCACGCCACGACGGATGACGGTTTGACCCATAGTGGAGCGATCGACGCACGTGTTGGCGCCAATCTCTACGTCGTCCTCAATGACAACGATTCCTATCTGCGGAATTTTATCGTAGCCCTCCTGGTTTGGCGCAAATCCGAAGCCATCAGCTCCGATGACGCTTCCGGCATGGATGGTGACACGATTGCCAAGACGGCACCCCTGATAGATGGTCACGTTAGGATAGAGCAGGCAGCCGTCGCCTATCGTCACACCGTCGCCAATGACAGTATGCGGATACACCTGGGTGCCGTCGCCAACGACAGCGCCGTCGCCAATGCAGGCAAAGGCTCCGATATAGGCGTCCTTGCCAATCGTGGCGCTGGGGGAGACGAAAGCCAGGGAGTCGACACCCGTCTTGCGGGGCTTCATCTGCTCATAGATCTGCAGCAGACGCGCCACTGCCTCATAGGCGCTTTTTACGCGGATGAGGGTTGTCGTCACAGGGTGCTCAAGCGCCAGGTCGTCGTCGACGAGGACGACGCTTGACTTTGTATCGTAGATGAAATGGGTGTATTTGGGGTTTGAAAGGAATGAAATGGCACCTTCCCTGCCCTCCTCAATCTTAGCGAACGTGCTGACGGTAGCGCTGGCGTCGCCCTCAACTCGTCCGCCAATCATATCGGCAATTTGTTTGGCTGTAAACTCCATATTCAGCTATTAGTTTTCAATAATCTGTGCAAAGGTACACATTTTTACTGAAACGACCATAACAACACGGATATTTTCTATTTTTTTATAGATTTGCTGACGTTTTCTTGATCTTCCATCCAATGGCAGCAATCAGGATTGTCATCATTGGGCTTAGAATGTTGAAGAAGCAATATGGCAGATAGGCAACAGTGGGCACCCCAAGCACTGTCGACTGCGTCAGGCCGCACGTGTTCCAAGGCACCAGGACAGAGGTCACCGTTGCGGAGTCCTCTGCCGTGCGGCTCAGCAGGCGTGGCTCATAGCCTTTCTTCGCGTAGACGTCGCTGAACATGTTTGCCGTCAGGACGATGCTGATGAACTGGTCGCCGGTAGTGACGTTGAGGAAGAGGCCCGTGCATACCGTCGACGACACTAGCCCTACCCTACTCCTTACCCAGCTGATGACGACGCGGGTGATGCTTTCGATCATTCCGCTAGCAACCATAGCAGCGCCAAAACACATGGCACAGATGATGAGCCAGATGGTGTTCAGCATTCCTGCCATGCCTCCCGTCGACACCAGCTCGTTGAGTTCGCTATAGCCCGTCTCGACGGCCGTAGGACCATAGAATGTCATAGCCAGCCCCTTCGCCAGCGAAGCAGGCGCAGCCAATGCGTCGTCAGCCGCTATCTGCATCAGGATATGTGGCTGAAGCACCAGTGCCGCTATGCCTGCCATCAGCGACGAGAGGAACAGGACAATCAGCGAGGGCACCCTGCGCCAGATGAGCACGGCTGTGAGCACGGGCACCAGCAGCGTCCAGAGCGAAATGTTGAACGTGGCATGAAGCCCTTCGGTATATTGGCTTACGTCGGGGATACCGTCAGCGCGATGCCAAAGGCCCACGGACGTAAAGATGGCAAGCGTCAGGACGAATGCGGGTGCCGTCGTCAGCATCATGTAGCGAATATGCGTAAAGAGGTCGACTCCCGTCGTCGACGATGCCAGAATGGTGGTATCGCTGAGGGGCGACATCTTGTCGCCAAAATATGCTCCTGAGATGATGGCGCCGGCGGCCCAAGCCTCTGGTATTCCCAAAGCGTGGGCGATGCCCAGCAGGGCGACACCAATCGTAGCGATGGTCGTCCACGAACTTCCTGAGAGTAACGACACCAAGGCACAGATGACGCATGCCGTGACGAGATAGAACTGTGGCATGAGTATCTGCACACCATAGTAGATAAGCGTTGGCACCACCCCGCTCACCATCCACGAGCCGGCGAGCATGCCTACCGTCAGCAGGATCAGCACCGTCACCGACACGCCCCCCATCGTCTTGCTGACCTGCTGTTCGAAGACGCTCCAAGGAACTCGATAGAACACCATCGATATAAACACGCATACCGCCAAACCGATGAGTAGTGCTATCTGACTGCCT
The DNA here is from genome assembly GCA_946539475.1 of uncultured Prevotellaceae bacterium. The sequence goes on from CAMNHM010000084.1 coordinate 9,930, forward strand.
CCGCTGAGCGAGTCACTGCCAAAGAGGTAGATGACTACAGCCAGCAAAAGTATCAGCACCACCAGCGGTATGGCGGCAACCAGTGGATGGGGAAGTCGTCGTCCGTTCATGTTGGTCGCGAGCAGTGAGCCCGCCTAGTTATTCACCGATCCACCCACGATGTCGAGCAGCTCAGAGGTGATGGCCTGCTGGCGGCTCTTGTTGTACTGCAGGTTCAGTTCGCGCAGCAGCTCGTCGGCATTGTCGGTGGCCGTCTGCATGGCTACCATGCGGGCAGCATGCTCTGAGGCGACACTGTCGAGCAGGGCGGTATAAAGCATCAGGTGAGCCAGCTTGGGGATGAGCTGCGAGAGCACCGTGTCCATGTCTGGCTCCACGATGAAATTGTCGTTCAGGGGCTTCGTCTCCTCCTCCTGGCGCTGACGCTCGCGACGGTTCTTTTTCAGATACTCCTGCGCCTTTCGGGTCGCAATGTTCGAAGTGAGGTCGCGCTCGTGGTCACGCTCCAGTTCCGTCTCGATATCGATGGGCAGGAATGTCTTGCTCGTCAGGATCTGAGAGCCGGCACTCCTGAAGTGGTGGTAGATCAGCTCCACCTTGTCGATCTCTCCCTTTGCGAAACGCTCACCCAGTTCCATCGACAGGTCGATGCACTGCTTCACGTTAGGATGGTCGACAAGGTCGGCCAGGTTGCACTTCACCTGATAGCCCAGCTTCGATGCCTTCTCAGCCACCTTGCGCCCAATGGGATAGACCTCCACATTCTCCTGCCCCAGCTCTGCCGAGAGGGTGTCGACGGCGTTGGTCATCATCTTGATGATGTTTGCATTGAAGCCACCGCAGAGGGAGGAGTTGCTGGAGAACACCACCAGGGCTACGCGCTTCACGGGGCGCTCCTGATCATAGATCGTCTGTGCCTCAGCTTCAGCTGCCAGGAAGCTCTTCAGGATATGCTCCAGGAGCGTCTCGTAAGGCAACATGTTCTGTATGGCAACCTGAGCATGGTGCAGCTTCGAGCTGGCCACCATCTTCATGGCAGACGTGATCTTGCGCGTGGAGTTGACGGAGGCGATGCGGCCCTTAATTTCTTTCAGACTTGGCATAACTTAACAATCTAATTAGTAATTAGAAATGAGTAATTAGTAATTATGAATACACCTGCCACGGCAGAAACTGCTGGGGATGCCTGAACCGGATGTGGGGATAGCAAGGTAATCATAATTACTCATTACTAATTACTCATTACTCATTTATATGTACCAGCGATGTCAGCCATAACCTCTTCGATCTTCTGGGTCGTAGCGTCGTCGATCTTGCCGCTGCCCAGCGTCTCGATGACCTCGGGAGCCGCTGTGCGCAGCTTGTCGAGGAACTGCTCCTGACACTGGCGGACCTTGTCGATGGGCACATCGCGCATCAATCCGTGGACGCCACAGTAGAGGATGGCCACCTGCTCGCCGACGGGCATGGGGCTGTACTGCGGCTGGATGAGCAGCTGATTGTTCTTACGACCGCGGTCGAGGGTCATTGCCGTGACGGCGTCCATATCCGACGAGAACTTTGAGAAGGCCTCGAGCTCACGATACTGCGCCTGGTCGATTTTCAGCGTTCCGGCCACCTTCTTCATCGACTTGATCTGTGCCGATCCACCCACGCGGCTCACGGAGATACCTACGTTGATGGCAGGACGGAAGCCCTGGTTGAAGAGGTCGCTCTCGAGGAATATCTGTCCGTCGGTGATGGAGATAACGTTCGTAGGGATGTAGGCTGACACATCGCCTGCCTGCGTCTCGATGATAGGCAGTGCGGTGAGCGAGCCGCCACCGCGTACGTGGCCCTTCATGCACTCTGGCAGGTCGTTCATCTGCTCAGCCACCTCCTGCTGCTCGTTCATCTTGGCAGCAC
>CAMNHM010000085.1 GCA_946539475.1 uncultured Prevotellaceae bacterium
CTTCTCGATGTTCTCGCCTTCTTTTACCGGTACAATAATCATACTGTTTCTTGACTTTAATGGTTTAAATTGTTATACATGAGTGCATAATCCGGGCATAGTGCACACGAATTGCGGGTGCAAAGGTACAAACATTTTACGAATTCAGCAAGTTTTTTGCCGATTTTTTGCCTTTTCCACGTCACATTCGTAACTTCTTCAGTCTCAGCAGGGCTTCCAGATAGTAATAGTCAGCATATATGATGCTTGCGTCGATCTCACTGCCAGCAGGCCGATGCCCTGTGCTATGCTGTAGAAAGGCGACATTTTTCAGACCACTCTGATAGCGAGGGGTGCTCAAGTCAGCAAGCATGTTCACGGCAGCCTGATAATAGGCAGCATCTACCGTCTTATCGCCTACGACCTCCTTGTTTGCGTCGTCGACATACTGGCACAACTCCAGAAGAGCACTGGCAACGACGCAGGCAGCAGAAGCATCCTTCTGCTTCGTCATCTGACTTCTGTCGACAGGTGCGTCCATATCCCACAGCGGCACCCAGTCGTCGCTCGTCGCCTTCAGCCGTCTGAGATAGACATCGGCTACTTTTCTTGCGAAATCCAGGAATCGCCGATCTTTGGTAAAGCGATATACCACCGTATAGCCGTAGATAGCCCACGCCTGTCCCCTACTCCACATCGACTGATCGGCATAGCCTTGATGAGTGACTCCGTGTATGAAGTGCCCGTCGAGCGTATCGTACACAGCGACATGATACGACGACCCATCTTCACGGAAGTGGTTGCGCATGGTCGTCTCAGCATGACGGACGGCCATGTCGCGCAGTCTGTGGCTGCCAGGACGCTGTTCATCAGCCCAGAACAGCAGTTCAAGGTTCATCATGTTGTCCATGATGGTGTTATGTCCCCCGTAGTCTTTGACGTGACGTGGCCAACTGAGCATTGTCCCTACCCTGTCGTTGAACAGCGTAGCCAGCGTGTCGGCAGCCTGTAGGGCAATCCTCCGATAGCGCTCATCCTTCGTCTGCTCATATCCCTTCAAGAAGGAATTGATCATGATAAAACCCAGGTCGTGGTCGAAAGCCGGCTGACTGGCAAGCGGTGCCAGCACGTCCGTATATCCCTCCGCCGCCTTATGCACTGCCTCACTTGTCGTCAGTCCATAGTCCATCCACAGGATGCCGGGCCAGAATCCTGAACACCACTCCTCAGCCTTCGCCTTACGCAGGTTCCACTGCTCCTCGCCATCGAGAATATTTCGGGGCATCATCGTGAAATCATAAGGTCTGAGCGTCTCCAGCGCCCGTCCCACCTTGCTGGCGCAATAGGCCAGAGGCAGATCAGGATTGAAGCTGCCGTCAGACCGTGTGAAGACAACGTTCTCCACATGATTGCCCACGAACATCGGAACATAGTCGGCAGTGCTGTACCAGCGTGGTTTCCCAGCCATATCGTCAGTGATAAGGCGCCCGTTGATCTTCAGGTTCTCGAACACGATATTCTTCACCTTTCGATTCTCGTCGTATCCTGCCATCACCGACATGTACGGCGTTTCTCCATAGTAGCGTATATTCCTGAAGGTCACATTGTCGACCCCCCGACCTGGTGCAGTACAGTATTTCGGGTTATAGCCCACCTTCACCTGCAGCAGGCACCCCTGATAGATCTGCTCGATACGGATATTGTCGAAGACAACATCACGCACCAGATTATTGTCGCCACAGTTGATGGCCATGCATCCCTGATAGTCCACCTGTGGCTCTGCCTGACAGAGGATGTCGATGTTCTCATAGCGCAGCTGCTCGATGGTGTCGCCTCGCTCCGAATTTCCATGTATGCCTATGAAGATAGGGTGTGCCACGTCAGCCCACAGCGTAGAATTTCGCATGTGGATATTCCGGGCTGAGCCACTGAACCCCTTGCGCGTAGCGTATGCCGTGGTGCAATCATCGCTGTTGCGACAGAAGACACGGTCGTAGAGCACATTGCTCGATGCGAAGACATTCAGCCCGTCGCCCCATCCTGGATGCGAGATGCTGCGCACGTCGTGAAGGGTCACCCCGTCAGACCCTCCCACAGGACAGGTGTTGAGCACCATTCCGTCAATCAGCACATTCTTCGACCGATGAACGTGGCATCCCTCGAGACCGTTGGCAGGCCTGGCTATGCCACGTCCCAGGATGCTGACGTTCTCTGCGTCCTCAATGGCAAGAGTTCCAGTAAAATAGCTGCCGCCAGCGAGGTAGACCGTCGTGTTCGAAGGCACACGAATCGTCTCTTCCGTGTACAGTCCAGGCTCGTAGCTGATGAAATTCCTGCCTTGCTTCGAAGCCTCTCTCCTAGCCTCTTCCACGCCTACTGGCGGCTTCGACGTGAAGAGCAGCAGGTTGTTGGTGATGTCGCCGTCGAACTCCACGCTGACGTTCTCTGGCTGGAAGAGCAGGAACTGCAGCGTAGAGTCGTTCTGTACGTTGGCTATCACGCCACGATAGTCAGGACGTATGCGGGCTGTCGAGTACTTTTTGTTCTTACAGACCACACGCACGAAGACATCACCCGTAAAGTCGAAGAAAGCATAGGAAATCTCGCGCACGGCATGACGATTGATACCAACAGGGGCGTTCACCTTCGCCATGTAGGTGTCGATCCTGGTCCACTCCTCGCTGCTGCGCGGACGGATATAGACGTCATAGTCGTGTTTCAGCGGCGCACCCTGCGGCGCCTGGTAGGTGAACACCTGATGCAGTTTCTCATACTCCTTCACCTTGGGCTTTTGTCCCTTCACGATACGCCCCGTATAGGGCATCTTGAGTCCCTTCTCGCGTACATAGTGCTGATAAGGCAGCTCATAGATGTCCCACAATTTCCCACGGCTCATCTGTCCTGGCTCAGTCCACTCGCAGTAGAGTCCCGTGCAGTCCGTCCACGTCTCGAAGGGCACGTCGTAGCCCAGGTTATAGCGTGCAGTATACTCGAAGCCCTTCAGCAGGCGATTGTCGAGCGCACCCCAGAGGTCGTCGCCCTGCTGCCACGCCATCTCGCATGTCTGCGCCAGCGCCTCCAGTCCCAGCTGCACATGAGCCTGGTCGCGCCCTGTCTCCTGACACTGTCCCGTCTCGCTGATATAGCGAGGCAGCGAGCCATTGTCGTTAGCATGCAGATAGTAGGCAACAGCCTGCCGATAGAGCACTGTGTCTTCAAGAAAGATGGCAGCCGCCATCCGGCAACGGTTGACGATGGCTCCCCAATTGCCGTTGGCATAGGGGCTGTCAGCATCAAACTTCTCAATCGTCGGCACGATCGCGCCTCTGACCATCGCAGCCCAGGCTTCCGTCTGATGGCTTTTCATCAGCGTCATTGCCCTGAGGAGGTCGAAGCACTGGATGAGGCACAACGGAGCATCGTGCCCGTCGAGGCGCTTCAGCGTCTGTGCGTAGGCGTTGATGATGGGCAGCGCCTCTGCTTCCTTGCCTTCCTTTGCAAAGTCGAGAGCAGCCCGCATGTCGCGCTCGCTGCCAGCTTTCGTGTTGCGATACTCGCCGTCGCGAGCCACTATCTCGTAGGGTCCTGCCATACGATAGGCCGTCTGCGACCATCCTTCAGTCGCAAATGCCAAGACGATGATTGCTATATGGAAAATCTTTTTCATCTCACAAACTTCTTACCATCCTTAATATATACTCCACGCTGGGGTGCACCTTTCATGCGGCGCCCCATAAGGTCGACATACCCACTTGTCTCGACTGTCGCCGACTGGACATCGCCTACTGACTCTGGCACCACAGCCACAAACTCGAAAGGAAAATCCTGAGGCGAGGATTGCTGTTGGATGGTCACGCTGCCGTCATCGTTCACCGTCCAGTATTTGGCTGAGTTGCCAGTCCCCGTATGAAGGGCGTAGCGTTCGAGTCCCTTTGCCCTGTCGAGTAGGAAGAGCGTGACAGCCACTGCCGAGGCATTGCCCGTGGTGCCCAGCCCCGTGCTGTCAGACAAGCACGTGAACGAGTGGCGCGTATTGCTGGCCTTCACGCTCCACACCTGGCTGTCGTCCTGTCGCTGAGGGGCGAACGTCACTGGCTGCTGCACGCCATTGGCAGTCAGGTAGGTATTGCTTGCTACGTGTCTGATCATATAGTTGCCTTCAGGCATAATGGCGTTTTCCGAATCCTTCACGAACACCTCGAAGCTGACCGTCTCCACCCTCTCGCCCACACGAGCCTGAACAGTATAAATGCCTGACTGCTCGACGGAGGGTATGCGCAGCGTTGAGCCCGTCGACCCGTCGCTCCATTGATAGTCAACCTTGCCGAGAGCCCTGGGGACATATAGCTGCAGGGCAACATTGTCGCCTGCCTTTGCCACGATCATGGTCTGGTCGGCAAGGGTAGTGCCGTTGCTGATGATACGTGGCTGCGAAAGTCTGACGTTCAGACGGAACCTAGCCAGCTCCTTACGCCCGCCCTGACTGACGACGTAGGCTTTCACCTCTCGCTCTGAGGCGATTGCACCGATAGTCAGCTGACTGCCCTTGTCGCCGTTATCCCATCTGATCTCTGGCGACCACCCAGCAGCATCGCCCACGTTCAGCGTCACCTTGTCGCCATAGAAGACTGTCGCTTCTGCCTCGCCCACAAGCTCTTGGCCCACATAGATGCTCTGACGGAGGACGCTGGGCATGCAGTCGCCCTCAGCAGCGATGGTAAACGCCTGATGGCTCTCCACGCCGTTTTTGTTCGTGTACGTCACGCGATAGACATAGCTGTGCCCCGACTCCACCGTGATGTCCTTCGTCGACTGTCCCGTGTTCCACTGCCAGCGGCCGGTATCCTCCTCACCCTCAGGCAACTGAGGTATCAGCTTCACCTGTTTGCCGGCAGGCAGGCACTGCGTAGCCTGCACGACATAGGTATTGCGCAGTCCGCCCAGCTCGTTGTGCAGGAGCGTCTTGCCGTCGTACTCCATCTTGGGCTGTAGCAGCGTGGGACGCTTCTCTTCGGGGCAGAGCTGCTCGTCGTAGGTGTTCATCAGCACGGAGTAGCCAAGGTGGTCGTAGGCACCGCTGGTGCCCCCCGTTCCGCCAACGTCGATGCCCATCTTCTGGTAGGCCGTCTCAGCGAAAGGCATCCTCACGCCTTTCACGCCCTCGTAGTGTCCTATGACCGTCCCCCAGTAGTTGCGCACCTGCTCGCCTGTGGCGTATGAATTCTGCAGCCACGAGCGGCTGTCCCACCAGGCGATGCCCTTGTCGGCATAGTGATAGGGCGTCCAGGGCAGTCCGCTGACACCTTGCATGCAAGCGGCGACGAACTCAATGCCTGCAGCCATGCGGTTGTCCATATAGGAGAAGAGATCGTCGCCCTGGTTCCATGCCATATGGCAGATGTCGACAGCCAGTCCCAGCGCCATGGCGGCATGTCCCACGTCGCGTCCTGACTCCTGCATCTGCCCTACCTTGCCATAGGCGCCCGTCTCGCCTGCCCACTCTGACGTGGTCACCACCAGATTGCCTATGAACTCAGTCAGGCCGTCGTTCAGGATGGGGTTGGCGGTACGGGGATCCTTGAAGGTGCCCACCTGGTCGTACTTCATGAACGACATGCCTTGATTGTAGATGAAGACATCGTCGCACAAGACACCTATCGAGATCATTGCCAGGGCGTTGCACAATCCCCAGTTGCTCCAGTAGTGCCCCGGGCAGTCGCCCCATCCGCTGGGATTGTCCCACGTGCCGTTGCGCCCACGCAGGAAGTTGACGTTGCCGGGATACCAGACGGTGAGCATCCACTGCTTGAACGTCTCGAAGTCCTCTTGCGACCAGCCTTCGTAGTCGCGGACCAGCTCGGCAGCCTGGGCAAACTCATAGCCATAGAGCCCTGCTGCCAGCGCCCAGTTGCTGTCGCCGCCGACCTGCTTGCAGGTGCGTGCCCAGGCCATCAGAATGCGTACTGCCGCGTCGGCGTTGGCCTTCGTTCCTTCTATCTTCCAGCGCAGCGCATTCTGGTAAGCCATTGTTGCCCCACGCGCTGCATTGATATAGTTCTCGCCTACGCCTCCGCCGCGGACGATGGTCTCCACGGGCCACGTCTGGATGTTTGCCTGCGCATACTCTGCGTTCTTCAGCCGCTGGTAGGCTTCCGTCACGCGTGGATTGCCCTCAGCGAGCTGCCGACGGATGCGTTCGAAGTCGGCCTCCGTGTGCAGTCCGCCAGGATGGCGGAAGCCCCGGTCAGTGTCATAGCCGTCAACGACGCCGCTGATGTCGAAGACGAATCCTTTCGACTTCCGGAACGATGTGATGGCCGCCTTCAGGTCAGTCGTATACAGGTCGAAGACAGCCTGGTTGTGGTCTCCGCTGCTGATGGCTCTCGCCACCGTCGTCATGTCGCTCAGCGTCGTCACAGCCGCCATAGGATAGTCGGCAGTATCCTGCAACAGCCCCTCTGCCTCGGCGATGGCTGCGAGCAGGCTGGCATTGTTGCCTCCGCCACCGTTGTCGTAAGCCTCGTCCAGGTCGTAGGTCTTGGCTGCCAGCTGTGCGACCTGAGCGTCGCTGAGGGCGATGTCGTACAGTCGGAAGTCAGTCACCAGCGTTCGCTTCAGGTAGCTGTCGCCTGAGAAGGGCGGACGCCCTATCCAGTTGTAGGCAGGTGCTGCCGTGAAGGCATTTTTCAGCAGGGGCATGTTGGCCGACTGCCTCGCGCGCGTACCGTTTATATATAGCTCCCCCTTTTTCCCCGTCTGCCTGTAGAGCATGTGCATCCACTGCCCTTTGCTGCTCTCCGCGCCTACTTCCAGTCCTGTCTCGCTGCCCCATCCGCCAGTCGACGTCGCCATACGCTGGGCGTTCAGGCGATAGGCCATATAGGGCGAGGCGGTCTGCGTGTTAGCGGCAGACTGCGAGAAGCACCACAGGAAATGGCCTGCCCCCGACAGCGAGGCCCCCTCGTCGACACGGTAATAGACTGACACAGTGAAATCTTCCAGCGAGCGCACCAGCTGTCCTGCCTGAGCCGTCATGTCGAGATAGCCTGTGGCGTTGCCCAGGTCGAGCACGCCCTGCTGCCCCATCTTCATCACTTTCGCCGCTCCCATCATCTTCGCCGAGATGCCTGACACGCGGTCTTTCACCTGTGTGCCCGTCACGTCGCTGAAGTCGAAGTGCAGCTTCAGGTGGTCGTCCTGCGACCATGCCCCACACGTCAGTACGATGAGCATTGCTAAAAGGAAAAGTCTCTTCATTAGTTAGCGTTGTTAGTTAGTTCTGCTATTGCTGTATGCTTTCGTCTAAGCGAAAAGTTTGCTGCAAAGATACAATTATTTTCTCAATCAACCATACATAATGCCTGTTTTTTTGCAATCTAACAGATTTCGTGCAGGGGTCGAATAGCAAGGGGGGTTGCCCCCTTGTCTCCTCGTATAAGCCAGAGGATGCTCACACCATAACAAAAAAAGGTTGTCAGCGCCCGCTGACAATATCGTCACCGCACGCTGCAATTATTGTCAGCGGCCGCTGGCAATATCGTCACCGCACGCTGCCAATCTGAGAGCTGCCTGTTCTCTCCCTGAAAGCTGCCTGATTTCTCCCTATGAACTGCCACTTTTCTCCCTAAGGCCATAGCACGCCCCGCATGACACCACCAGTCTCTCGCGCGCGTACATTAAATAATAAACTTCACGCACAAGACTCAATTTTTTTGTTGGACGCTTGCATATCAGATAAAATATTTGTAACTTTGCATCATCATTGCAAACTGAAGAGAATCATAGACGACATGAAAAAGAAAAGCATCCTACTGGCAGCAGCCCTCGTGAGCTGTTTTGCAGCCAAAGGCTCAGCTGAGACCGTTGGCGACACCCTCGTCATCGAGGAAGCCAAGAAAGTGAGAATCGAGACGCGCGACACCGTCCAGCGCATCATTATCAGCGGCATGAAGGACGAGGACCTGTTCCAATACACGCAGCGCATCTCCTTACCGAATGCCTCTGCCGTGCGGCGCAACATCGGGGGCATCAACGACGTCAGCAAGATTGTAGTCCCCAGTAAGGACGACGAGGATAGCAAATGGGACAGTTCGATACACATGCTTTTGGGTATGAACCTTCTGCTCGACACACCTGACGAGTATGAGTTCAGGCTGTGGCCCTCCTTCGATCTAGGGTTCGCCTGGCTTGCCGACTGGCATCCCTATGGCAAGTGCAATGAGTGGAGCATAGGACTGGGAATCAGTTTGCGTAGCTATGGCTATAAGAACGACCACTACCTGGGCAAGGTCGGCGACATGCTCACCCCCATCGCCTACACGGACGAGATGGAAAACAGGTCTTCCGCGCTCGGCATCGCCAGCCTCCAGCTGCCCCTGCTCTACACCCACTACTTCGACCAGCGCCAGCGCCTTGGCATCACGCTGGGAGCCATCGTCAACTGGAATTTCTACGCTCAGTCTTCGCGCAACTACGAAGTTGGCGACGAGGACTTCAGCATCACCACGAAGAAGATTGGGCATCATCCCTTCACCGTCGACGCCCTTGCAGTCTTCCATATCCCGTCGTTTGTCGACATCTACTGCAAGTACTGTCCCATGAAGCTCTTCAAGAACGGTCGGGGCCCAGAGGCTCATCAGCTCAGCTTCGGAATCTACTTGTAAGTATTCATCGAGGTGCGAGGTACGAAGTGCGAGAACACCTTGTTGTCAGTTTTCTACACAGCAGAGTATTCTCGTACCTCAAAACGCCCGTGGCTGACTAGCGATTCACTCATGGCTGACGAACGATTCGTTCGTAGCCGATGAACGTCACCGCCCGTCAGCCACGGACAAACCGCTCATCCGAAACCAGCGAAACGCTCGTGGCCTTCGAGCGTTTCGCTGGTGTTTTCTCACTTCAGGTTGCCCAGGATGTCGCGCGTCAGCTCGCGGGTGGCGGCGCGGGTGGCTGCCGAGGTGGCGTTCTTTACCACGCGACCTGTTGCCGAGGTCTTGCTCTTGGTCTTCTTGCCAGTGATCTTGTCGCTGACGATAGTGCCCAGGATGGTGGCAAGAGTGCCAGTGACGGCAGTGATGATGGCTGAGAGGATCTTGCTGAAGATGCCCTTCTTTGCCTTGCCCTTCGACTTCGCGCCCTTCTTCTCTTCCTCCTCAGCCTCAGCGATGGCAGCTTCTTCCTCGCTCTCCTTCAGGAGCATCTCGTAGGCACTCTCGCGATCGACCATCTCGTCGTACTTACCATAGATGCGGCTCTGCTTGATGATGTCGTGGCGCTGTCCCTCCGTCACTGCGCCTATCTGGCTCAGCGGGAACAGTATCTTCGCACGCTGGACGATGCTGGGAGCACCCTTTGCATCGAGGAATGAGACGAGAGCCTCGCCCGTCTCCAGCTGCATGATTGCCTCGTCGGTCTTGAAGTTGGGATTGGCGCGGAAGGTATCGGCAGCCGTCTTCACAGCCTTCTGATCCTTAGGCGTATAGGCTCTGAGGGCATGCTGCACGCGGTTGCCCAGCTGCCCCAGGATCACCTCGGGGATATCGGTAGGACTCTGCGTGATGAAGTAGATGCCGACGCCCTTCGAGCGAATCAGGCGGATGACCTGCTCAATCTTGTCGAGCAACGCCTTCGACGTACCTTCGAACAGCATGTGAGCTTCGTCGAAGAAGAACACCAGCTTGGGCAGCTCCAGGTCGCCTACCTCAGGCAGCTTCGAGTAGAGCTCTGAGAGGAGCCAGAGCAGGAACGTAGAGTAGAGCTTGGGCTGCATCATCAGCTTGTCGGCTGCCAGCACATTCATCACGCCCTTGCCTCCCTCCGTCTGCATCAGGTCGTAGATGTCGAACGACGGCTCGCCGAAAAAGTTGTTAGCACCCTGAGCCTCGAGCTGCAGCAGAGCGCGCTGGATGGCTCCCACGGTCTGGGCAGAGATATTGCCATACTTCGAGGTGTACTCACGCGAGTGCTGCGACACGTAGTCGAGCATCGAGCGCAGGTCCTTCAGGTCGAGGATGAGCAGCCCGCGATCGTCAGCAATACGGAAGACGATGTTCAGCACGCCGTCCTGCGTTTCGTTCAGCTGCAGCAGGCGCGACAGCAGCTGGGGCCCCATCTGCGAAATCGTGGCGCGCATGGGATGTCCCTGCTCGCCGAAGACATCGAAGAATCTCACGGGACAAGCCTGGAACTCAGGGGTTTCCATCTCGAACTCGGGCAGGCGCTTCTCGATGAACGAGCTCAGCTTGCCCACCTGCGAGATGCCGCTGAGGTCGCCCTTCATGTCAGCCATGAAGCAGGGGACGCCTGCCTGGCAGAACGACTCAGCCATGACCTGCAGCGTCACCGTCTTTCCCGTACCCGTGGCTCCCGCTATCAATCCGTGGCGGTTGGCCATCTTTCCAATAATACTCAGTGCGCCCTCAGCGCAGTGGGCGATATACAACCCATGTTCCTTGTCGTACATAACTTTATGATTTATAGTTTTCTGTTTGCTCTTTGCGATTATGCAAAGTTAACGATTCTGCTCCGATTGGCAAGGAAAGGGCCTCAACTTATAATATTCTTTAACTTTCGTCACCCCTCCTGACTGCCGTCTGGGGCTTTCCCCACACATCTGTAGGGAAAAACCTACGACGATTTAGGGGAAAAACAGCCCCGCACCCATGCTCCTTTTCGTCATAAAGGTGAGAACAGCAAACAAAATGTATCACTTAAAGTATAGGAGAACAAAATTATGAAGAAGATGATGATTCTGGCAATGATGATGGCAATGACCGTCGCAGCCAACGCTATGAGCTACAAAGTGGCTAGGGACGAGGCTCTCTTCCTCAGCGACAAGATGGCTTACGAGCTCAACCTGAGCACAGCACAGTACGATGCTGTATACGAGATCAACCTTGACTATCTGCTGATGGTCGACAGTCGCGCCGACGTGCGGGGCATCTGGTGGGATCGCCGCAATGCCGACCTGAGGTATGTACTGACCCCCTGGCAGTATGAGAAGTACGCTCGCCTGAGCTATTTCTTCACTCCTGTCGCCTGGAGGGACGGCGTGTGGCACTTCAACGTCTACACGGTCTACACCAACAGGAATCGCTTCTTCCACGGTCGTCCAACGGTGTTCGCCGACTACCGTGGTGGCAACAACCGCAGGGACGTTCGCTTCTACGCTGGGTGGAATGCCGGCAGGCCTCCTGTCGCCGTCCACGGCAACGGAACATGGCGTCATATAAATAATGTGAACGTCGATGTGAACCCGCGCCACAACAATCATGGTGCTGACCACAACGCTATCGGCAACCGTGGTCACAGCAATGGCTCGAGAAGCCACGCCACTCCCAACCGCACCGCAGCAAGGCCCGCGAGCCACGCTTCGGGAAGCTTCGGAGCAGGTCGCAGATAAGCGCCATTATATCTCTACATATGCCTCTGAAAGGAGGACCCGCAGGGAATCTCAGCGATGGGGTTCCCTGTCTCTTTCGTCCTCCGTTTCACATCATTATTAAGAAGAAATGCCGTCTGGTTCAAAGATTTCCACCTCGTTTTTTGCTAGTTAGCGAAAAAAGCCGTAACTTTGCACCCCAAATCGGAAATCCGTAAATAGCAAATCCGCAAATAGTAAATCGTAAATCCGTAAATAGTAAATAAAGATGATGACTGCAAAAGAAATCCGCGACTCGTTCAAGAAGTTCTTCGAGTCGAAAGGACATGCCATCGTGCCCTCTGCCCCGATGGTGATTAAGGACGACCCGACGCTGATGTTCACCAACGCCGGCATGAACCAGTGGAAGGATATCATATTAGGTA
>CAMNHM010000086.1 GCA_946539475.1 uncultured Prevotellaceae bacterium
CTCTGACTATACTTACCGGAGAGCCGAATTACGACGACCTGCCGATAAAATTGTATTGAGTCCCGTAGGCGTACCGTTAGCTGTATAGGCAGTGTGAAGTCCCAAAGCCTGAGCCTTATAGCCGCCACGCCCGCTCTTAGTTCCCATGTAGTTCAAGACCTTACTGCCCTTTACGTCGAAAGCCATCACGGTAAAATACTTGGCATTATCCAAGAGCTCTTTGGTATAATGTTTCTCCACAATATATACAGTTAAAGCCGTTTTTCTCCAGAGCGTTCCGATTCCACCCCAGCCAATCGACATGGCATTGCTCTTTCCTCTATCCCCTGTACAAAGCAGTTGAGCATCACGAAACTATTGAAAACAATTGTCATCAAAACCTTCTTCCACATGGAGTTTCTTAAATACGTTACCTCCTGAGCAGATCAGGCCCTACTGTCACAAACAATAATATGGCGGAAATGATACTGATGAATTTGCATTTCTTCATAAACTATCCTAATCATGGATGCACAATTACAGAGAATCAGGCATAAATGAGTACCTTTTGCTTGCAAATTTAATAAGATTTAGTGAAATGGACTACCTGCCTTAAGACCCTTCAATATTGGTTTCGAGCGTCAACATGCTTCTGAGGGATGAGGAGTTTGTCAAAACTTGGTAATGTTTTATACAATCACGTTATAGTTAATCCCACGTCCAATATTGCCTTAATTCGTCTATTATCTCATCCCAGTCCTGCAAGGAGAATGTTCCTGGACCCATCATCATGATGGTCGTTTCAATATCGTCGAACTTGCGGAATATGTCGGTGTCACGGAACCCATTTCTGAGATAGAATTCATGCCTACGTCTTCTTTGTTCAGGATTGGGGCATGGATCCTGATATGGTGATTCCATATCGAGCACACAGGTATGTCCTGCATATTTCTTGATCAGTTGAGTAAGGATCTGCTGCCCCAGGCCTTTTCTTCTCAACTCAGGTAATACGGCAAAATACCAGTACCAGTTGACGGTAGGTCTTGGATATACGATTGTAAAGCCAACAAACTCTTCGCCATCATAATAGGCAGTAAAGTCAAGGTGCATTTCGTCTATCAGCCGCATCAGGTCATCCCATGGTATCTTCTCGTCGTCGGGGAAAGATATCTCATAGAGTTGCTTCAACTGTTCGTCATTGGCGTATGCTGCCGTAATTTGAGCTTCTCTCATTGTCTTGTCAGAATGGTAATAAACTATCTGCTTTGATGTCAAGCGCAAAGGCCCTGGCCAATTCTTCGAGGGCGGGGTTTTTAGCCATCATTTCTTTCAGTACAGCAGGGTCGGCAGGCTCAGCGATGGGTGATTCTGGGATATTTACCTCTTTCGGAGCTTCTGGCCTCTCGATGAACCATTCCTTTGGTTGCAGCACCTCATCGATATCTGGATCTGAAGGTTTCTTGAATTTGTCATCAAGAGCCAGGTAGGCATATTTCCTCGCGATTCTTATCCTTCCCTCTCTATAGTCAAACTCGTCCAATGGGGCATTAGAGATGGCCTTAAACTCAGGACTGTTAAAGATGGCTTCCCGGACTTGCGCGTTCCATTCTTCAAACAGCCAGGCAACATGGGCACAGTTAAGTTTCTTCAAATAGTAGAGCGCGAGACTTACATCCTGAAAATTGACAGGACAGATGATCGCACCTCTGCTCGCATCTGTGTAACGGTCTAACTCGTCGAACATCGGTAAGCCATTGACGCATAGCTGATAAACGACCCTAAATGGAATGTCCCTTGCTTCTTCGTCTGATATAGTCCTGCCTGTATGATAGAGGACGGCAAGGTAGTCTGTCAATGAGAGTCTATCCTTTTCTATCACATAATCCTTGTTCTCTGCTAACCGTAGGCAGATAAAGTAATAGTCTCTATCCCCCTTGAACTTATCGCTGTTTTCCGACAGGTATTCTAGGGGGAAATGCCGAATGACAACCCATGAGCACTTTTCTTCATGCAGTTCTTCCCATAGCTCCTTAATCCTTGGCTCAAAAGACTTGTCCCAATATTCTAACACTTTTGAATATGCCCATTGCCTATCCGTCTTGCCTGAATCAAGGAAAGCTGAGAGTATCTTCTTCTGGTCTTTCCAGTCCAAATAGTCAAACCTTATCTGAATCTCATCGCGGGAATCAGACACCTTGCCACTCTTCTTGTTGATATAGTTCTTAATCAACGTGGCAACCGGGGTGTTTCGTTTCTTTTCTTTATAGTATGTTCCCATCGGAATTATGATTAATCACAAGGAAGGTTCCGTCTGTGTCCACTATGTTTTAGGCCATAATCCACATGCTGCTGCCTTCCATGGTTGCCGTTCTTTGAAAGAGTATTCATTCACGAGTATTTCACGAGTTTTTTGATGAATATTGGTACAGAATGACCTTGTTTGAACAATCGGTGACTCGCGAAAAACTCTTGTTTTGTGCGGAGAGAGCGAGATTCGAACTCGCGAACCGGTTTTGCCGGTCACACGCTTTCCAGGCGTGCCTCTTCAGCCACTCGAGCATCTCTCCTTAGTTTTGCGGGTGCAAAATTACTGCTTTTCTTTTGTAAAACGTGCAAAGGTGGGGGTATTTTATCTTTTTTTAACGGAGAGGACGGGCCATCGACATTGTGACGATTCCTTCCTGACGCTGATTGGTCAATCTTGGGGTCTTGTCATCTACTGTATGCCGAAGATGCTTGAGGCGTTGGCCGTCGTGACGCTGGCTACCTCCTGCTCAGTGGTGGCATAAGCCTCAGCTAGGCGGGTGATGACGTAACGGATGAAGGCACTTTCGTTGCGTTGCCCTCGCTTGGGGACGGGAGCCATGTAGGGGGCGTCCGTCTCCAGTACGATGCGCTGGAGGGGTACGCTGCTGGCGAGTGTCTCTGGCAGGTGGCTCTTCTTGAAGGTGAGTACGCCGCCGATGCCCAGGGAGAATCGCTCAAAGCGTAGCAGCTCGAGGGCCTCGTGCTCATTGCCGGTGAAGCAGTGGAAGATGCCGCCGGGCAGGTCACGCTCGTACTCTCGGAGCAGGCGCACCATCTCGTTCTGTGCCTTCCGGCAATGGATCATCAGTGGCAGTCGTGTCTCGACGGACCACTGCAGCTGCTGTTCGAAGGCTTTGAGCTGCTGGCTCTCGAACTCGCGTGACCAGTAGTAGTCGAGCCCTACTTCGCCAATGGCGATGGGGGCAGGGCGGCTGGCGGCGACGAGAGACGACAGTTGGGCTAGTTGCGACTGCCAGTCGTCGTTGACCTCTTCGGGGTGTAGTCCGATCATCGGATAGAGAAAGGAAGGGTGCTGCTGGCAGAGGTCGAGGATACGGATTGACGACTGCAGGTCGATGGCTGGCAGGAAGATGGCGCGACAGCCCGCCTGGCGAGCACGCTGTATGACCTCGAGGCGGTCGGCGTCGAATTCCGGTCCGTCGAGGTGTGCATGGGTGTCGATGTAGCAGAGTTCCATGTCTAATACTGTCGTCCCATCATTTCTGTCGTGTACTGTTGCAGGAGCTTTTTCTGCTCGTCGCTGACGGACACCTGGCTGAGCAGCTTCTGAGCAGCGTCGTAATAGCTGCGGATCAGCTCTTCGCACTTCTGGCGAACGCCGATGTCGTTGTAGAGGCGTGTGACGGTGGTTATCTTCTCCTGGTGGTCGAAGCTGGTGGCCTGGAGCCAGCGGTCGAGCTCGGCACGTTGCGTGGTGCTGGCCTGCTGTAGTGCCGTTATGAGGAGAAATGTCTTCTTGTTGGAGAGGATGTCGCCGCCGATGGCCTTTCCGAATACCTGCGGGTCGCCATAGACGTCGAGGAGGTCGTCCTGTAGCTGGAAGGCAAGTCCGATGTGCTCACCATACTGGTAGAGTAGGTCGGCATCGCCGTCGGAGGCGTCGCCCATGATTGCACCAATCTTCAGGGCACATGCCAGCAGCACGCTCGTCTTCAGGCGGATCATCTCGATGTATTCGTCGACGGTGACATCATTACGTGTCTCGAAGTCGATGTCGTACTGCTGTCCCTCGTCAATCTGCAGGGTCGTCTCGGTGAAGAGGCTCATCACTCGTGGCAGGTGGAGGGCGTCGCACTGCTGCATGTACCGGTAGGCCAGGATGAGCATCGTGTCGCCCGATAGGATGGCGGTGTTAGCGTTCCAGCGGCGGTGGACGGTAGGATGCCCCCGTCGTAGGTCGGCATTGTCCATAAGGTCGTCGTGCAGCAGGGTGAAGTTATGGTAGGTCTCGATGCCCAGAGCCTGTGGCATGATACTGTCAGGATTGTCGCGGAACATGCTGTAGCTAAGGAGCATAAGAACCGGCCGTATGCGCTTTCCTCCGAGTGAGAGCACGTAGCGGATGGGGTCGTAGAGCGACTGCGGCTGGCGGTCGTAGGTGATGGCCCGAAAGGCATCGTTCACTTTCTCCTGTAGTTCTACAGCGGAATACTTTTCTTCTTTCATATTGTTTTTCTAGATTTTGAATACAACGGGTATGCAGACCTTGGTGCGGCAGGGCTCTCCGTCCTGGACGCCTGCCGTCCATCGGGGCATCATGCGCAGCACACGGGTGACCTCAGCATCGCAAAGGGGATGTAGCGAACTGGTGATGCGCACGTCAGTGACGCTGCCGTCGGTGTTGACAATGAATTCAGCGACGACTTTTCCCTGGACATGCTGCTGTTCCAAGGTGGAGGGATAGCGCAGGTTGCGGGTGAGCCATCGCATGAACTCTACCGGCCCTCCGGGAAATTGGGGAGCATCCTCAGCAATGCGGAGGCTGACGGTGCTGTCATCGGGCGATGGGGGAGGCTCTAGAAGGACGTCCTCCTCCTCGAACTCTTTCAGCAGTTCTTCGAAGTCCGACTCTACGGGCTCGTCGTCGAGGAACTGCTCCGTCTCTTCCGCCGTCTCCTCCCTGACCACTACGATCTTCGTCTCAGGCTTTGGCTCCGCCTTTGGGGCGAGCATCAGCGTGTTGTCCTGCTGAAGGATTGGCGGTAGCTCCATCTCGCTGTCAAGGCGTGCAAGAAGGTCGGGGTCGTCGAGTGGGTCGCTTGGGCTGACGGTATACTCGAGCGTCACGAAGGCACATGAGAGAGCAATAATTAATCCGATGAGCAGGCGTTGGGTACGACTGCCCTCCAAGTCAGCATGGCGGGTTTTCTTTATCTCCATTTGCAGACGCGGGTTTGTCACCCGGGAATACAATAATATCAGCGTAAAATCGTTAATATAACGAAATCCGCCTGCAAATTTACAATAAAAACGTGATTCCCCGATGGGTATTCATCATTTTTTTCTACCTTTGCACTGAATTTTAGATTATTTAGATGAAAAAAGTTGTTTTGACCGCTCTGCTCGTTGTCTTTGCCCTTCTCTCCAAGGCGCAGGACAGCAGGACCGCATTTAATTTTCTGCGGTTGCCTGTGAGTGCCCATGTGACGGCACTTGGCGGCGACAACATCACCCTGACGGATGACGATCCGTCGATGGTGTTTCATAACCCAGCTATGATCTGCTACGTCAGCGACCGCAGCCTGGGTCTGAACATGATGACGTACATGCAGGGCAGTGTTACGGCCAGCGCCTCCTACCAGCGCTATGTCGGGCAGCGGGGAGCATGGGCTGCGCATGGACGTTTCATTAACTACGGAGAGATGAAGGAGACGACATGGGACAATGAGCAGTTGGGAACGTTTGGTGCAAAAGACATTGCCGTCGGAGGCACCTTCGCCTATGCGCTCACACAGAGGCTCTCGGGGGGCATCAGTGGTAAGCTGATCACCTCCTACATAGGTCATAACAGTTCGCTGGCAGCATGCGTCGACCTCGGCCTGAACTACTTTGACAGTGACAGGCAGTGGAGCCTGTCGGCTGTCGTCAGGAACCTCGGTGGGCAGCTGACTGCGTATGAGTCCGACTTTGAGCGTATGCCGTTGGACGTGCAGGCTGGTATGTCGAAGCGTCTGGTAGGGTCGCCGTTGCGGTTCTCGGCCACACTAGTACGCCTGAACGACTGGCATGAGGGCATCGGCAATCACCTGGTGGTAGGAGCCGAGCTGCTGCTGTCGGAGCAGTTCTACCTGGCTGCCGGCTATCATGGCATGCGTGCCAAAGAGATGAAGATAAGCGATGGCGAAGGTGAGAGCTCCCATGGGGCTGCCCTCTCGCTGGGGGCGGGGATGCAGCTGGAACGCCTGAAGCTGCATGTGGCGTATGCCAAGCTGCACGTCAGCTCTCCGTCGCTTGTAGTCAGTTTCAGCTATGGGCTATGATGGGCTTAGCGCAAATTTTTCAATGAAGATATGAAAAGAATAACAATTGCTATTGACGGCCATTCCTCGTGTGGTAAGAGCACGATGGCCAAAGACCTGGCCAAGCGGCTGGGCTATATTTATGTTGATACGGGAGCGATGTACCGTAGTGTCACACTCTATGCCCTGCGTCACAACTTGTTCCTGCCCGACGGCAGTATCAAGGAGAAGGAGCTGGAGAAACAGCTCTCACAGATTGTCATCACGTTTAAGCTGAATGATGCGACGGGGCGCCCTGAGACCTATCTGAATGGTGAGTGCGTGGAGCAGGAGATTCGCTCGCTGGAGGTGTCAGACCATGTCAGTCCTATCGCAGCACTTGGCTTTGTACGCGAGGCGATGGTTGCCCAACAGCAGCAGATGGGGCAGGGCGGCGGTGTCGTTATGGACGGCAGGGATATAGGCACCGTGGTGTTTCCGCATGCCGAGCTGAAGGTGTTCGTGACCGCCAGTGCTGAGGTCAGAGCCCAGCGTCGCTATAAGGAATTGCAGGATAAAGGCATGGCTGCTGACTACGCTGAGATCCTGCGGAATGTGCAGGAGCGCGACTATATTGACTCGCACCGTGAGGTCAGTCCGCTGCGACAGGCCGACGATGCGCTATTGCTCGACAATAGCCACATGACGATCGAGGAGCAGAACGAGTGGCTGATGGACCGCGTGAAGGAGGTGGAGGGCTGCTAGTCCTCCTGCCGATGCGGTAAGGATGCATGCCTGACAGGTCGTAAAGGCCTCGGACGTTAGGGCATTGAAGAACGAAATAAGGAGGATGCGTCTCGCGCACCCTCCTTATTTTATTGCTGATAGCGATATGCTTTACTGCAGCGTGCCAGCCTCAGCGGCCTGGATCATAGCCTGCGAAGCATACATGTAGATCTCGACGCGACGGTTCTGCTGACGGCCAGCTGCTGTTGAGTTGTCAGCAACGGGGTTCGTCTGGCCCTGTCCGTCGACGCTGCGCAGCTGAGCGCTGTTGACGCCCTGCGACAGCAGGTAGCTCTGCACGCTCTGTGCACGCTGGCGGGAGAGCTCGAGGTTCTTCTGAGCGCTCTGCTCGGCGGTGCTGTTGCGGAAGCCGGTGTTGTCGGTATGGCCATAGATGGCGATATCGCAGTCGGTGTTGTTCTTCAGCAGTGTAGCGCACTGGTTCAGAGCGGCCTTCGAAGAGGCGGTCAGTGTGGAGGCACCCGTAGCGAAGAGGATACCCGAGTCGAAGGTGAGCTTCACGGCATCGAGACCGTTAGCATCGGTGACAGTCTGCACCTGAGCGTTCTGCACAGCCTGTGCCTGAGCCTTCACCTTGTCCATGTGCTTACCGATGAGTGCACCTGTGCCAGCACCAACGGCCGTACCGACAGCTGCACCTACGGCAGTATTGCCAGCGACCTTACCAACGATTGCACCGAGCAATGCGCCACCGGCAGCACCGATAGCCGTTCCCTTACCCAGGTTGTTGCAACCCATCATCACGATGCATGCGCAGAGCGTGATGACCATAGCTTTCATTTTCTTCATAATTCTGTTCTTTTTTAATGATTAATTATTTGTTGAACATTTTGGTTTCGCGATGCAAAGATAATATTTTTATTCGGAGTAAGGCTGTTTTGTCGGGATAAATCTATCTTCGTTTAACTCCCTTTAACTCCTTTGGCGGTTTTCTTTCCGTTTTTGGGTAATAAATGTGAAGAAACAGTGAGGGTATGCTTTTTTTTCATTACCTTTGCATCCGCTATGGCAAAAGAACAGTCACAGATACGCGAGCGGACACACTTCGAGCTGAAGGAGCCGCAACGCTATAAGGTCACCATCTACAACGACGATTTCACGCCGATGGAGTTTGTCGTGAGGATACTGGTGCAGGTGTTTTTCAAGAGTGAGCCTGAGGCTGAGCGTCTGATGCTCCAGGTGCACCACTCCGACAAGGCTGTCGTGGGCATCTATACCTACGACACTGCCGTCTCGAAGGTGAAGAAAGCCACTGCTATGGCTCGCGAAGAGGGCCACCCTCTTCGTCTTACCTATGAACCCGCATAACGAAAGGAACCCTACGAAATGCCCACCATAAGATATTCCGACCGTGCTGCCGAGGTGATCAACAAGGCAGTAAGATACTGTACCGACCATCGCCATGAGTTCATCACTCCCGAGCATCTGCTTCTCTATATGATGGAGGAGGCGGCACTGAACTTGTTGCTCGTGCTCGACCAAAAGGAGATCACCGAGAACCTCTTGCACTTCCTGGAGGAGATGGAGCGTGTGCCTGATGACCATAACTACTCGCCGGAGCCCTCCGTGCAGACCAGCCAGCTGCTGGAGAAAGCCGCCAGACAAGTGTACTCCAGCAGTGCTGAGTTCGTCGACATTGTCCATCTGACGGAGGCTATGCTGGAGTTGGACGACTCCTTCGCCAGCTATCAGCTGAAGACCGGTATCTCCCATACCCTAGTGCCCGAGGACTTCATGAGCGACCTGATAGCCTGGTACGAGCATGAGGACGGAGTCGCTGATGAATATCCCGATGGCGAATATGATGACGATGACGACCTGGACGACATCTTCGGACCGTCGGACGAGCAGCAGAAGAAAGAGGCTTGGCGCACGCTGGTGACCTGCCTCAACGATGTCGTCGATCAGAAGAATCCGCTGATAGGACGTGAAGCTGAGCTGGAGCGTACCATCCAGGTGCTCTGCCGCTGCGACAAGAACAATCCACTGCACATCGGTGAGCCTGGGGTGGGGAAGACCGCCCTGGTCTATGGCCTTACGAAAAAGATTGTCGAGGGCAACGTGCCCGAACGCCTGAAAGGCAGCAAGGTCTACCAGCTCGACCTAGGTACGCTGCTTGCCGGTACGCAGTTTCGTGGTGACTTCGAGAAACGTATCAAGCAGGTGATGGAGGGCGTGAAGCGAGAGTCGGGAAACAATATTGTCTACATCGACGAGATTCACAATCTCGTAGGAGCCGGAGCCGTTGGCGAGAGCTCGATGGATGCCTCGAACATGCTGAAGCCATACCTGGAAAGCGGCAACATACGTTTCATTGGCTCAACGACATACGAGGAATATAATAGGTATTTCTCGAAGTCGAAGGGCCTCGTCCGTCGCTTCCAGCTCATCGATATCCTTGAGCCAAGTGTTGAGGAGACCATTCACATCCTGCAGCAGTTGCGTCCCAAGTATGAGGCGTTTCATGGTGTGGTCTACGAGGACGATGCCCTTCAGACGGCAGTCACCGCCAGCGCGAAATATGTGGCCGACCGCTTCCTGCCCGACAAGGCCATCGACATCATCGACGAGGCAGGTGCCGCCGTAGAGATTTCTCCCAAACCAGCCGATGCTGACAAGGCCGTGAGGGTGGTGACGCGCGAGCTGATCACTGAGGTGCTGGCAAAGACGTGTAAGGTCGACGCCCTGGCCATGAAGGCAGACGACGATCATGCCGAGCTGGCAACGCTCACAGACAGGATGCGTTCGAAGATCTACGGACAGGACGAGGCCATTCGTCAGGTGGTGGAGGCCGTGCAGATGGCGAAAGCCGGCCTGATGGAAGACAACAAGCCTCTTGCCTCGCTGCTGTTTGTCGGTCCGACGGGTGTGGGAAAGACAGAGGTGGCACGCGTGCTGGCCAGCGAGTTGGGTATCGAGCTGCTGCGTTTCGACATGAGTGAATACACCGAGAAGCACACCGTTGCCAAGCTGATCGGCTCACCAGCCGGATATGTCGGTTACGACGACGGTGGCCTGCTGACCGATGCCATCCGTCGCACGCCAAACTGCGTGCTGCTGCTCGATGAGATTGAGAAGGCTCACCAGGACATCTACAACATCCTGCTGCAGGTGATGGATTATGCCCGCCTGACTGACAACAAAGGTCGTAAGGCCGACTTCCGCAACGTCATCATCATCATGACCTCTAACGCCGGAGCACAGTATGCTTCGCAGGCAAGCATCGGATTCGGGCGTCAGGTAGAGCGTGGCGAGGCCATGCTGCGACAGGTGAAGAAGACGTTCAAGCCCGAGTTCATCAACCGCTTGTCGGCCACCGTCGTCTTCCACGACATGGATCGTCAGATGGCTACGCTCATCCTTCGCAAGAAACTCCAGGAGCTACAAGAGAAGCTGACGGCCCGCAAGGTGCAGCTGACGCTCACCGACGAAGTGTTCGGCGAGCTGCTGAACGAAGGGTTCACGAGGGAGTATGGAGCTCGCGAGATGGACCGCGTCATTGCCCAGCGGCTGAAGCCCTTGCTGATGCGCGAGATACTTTTCGGACGCCTCAAGGGTGGTGGCGAGATCACGATTGACAAGCTATGATTTTCCAGCTCGACGACAAACTGTGGTTTCCCGACCCTAAGCTGGCCGACGACGACGGCTGTCTGGCCGTGGGCGGCGATCTGAGTGTCGACCGTCTGCTGCTGGCCTACCAGCACGGCATCTTTCCCTGGTACTCCTTTCGCGACAGCGATGAGCCCGTCTGGTATTGTCCTCACCGTCGCTTTGTCATCTTCCCCTCCGAGATTCATGTGTCGCACTCCATGCGCACGCTGATGAACAAGGAGGAGTATCATTTCAGCATTAACCAGGATTTCGACGGCGTGATACGCCAGTGCAGCCGGCTGCGCATCGACGAGGATGGAGCCTGGCTGGGCGAGGACATGATACGTGCCTACAGCGAGCTCCACCGCCAGGGCTTTGCTGCCAGCGTCGAGGTGTGGAACGAGGATGAAGAGTTGGTGGGAGGCCTCTATGGCGTGAACATCGACAAGGCCTTCTTTGGTGAGAGCATGTTCTCGCTGGTGCCCAGTGGCTCGAAGCTGGCCCTGATTTTCTTGGCTCGCATCTTCGAGCAGGCGGGCGGCGTGCTGATCGACTGTCAATTAGAAACCGCCCATCTGCGTTCGATGGGCGGTCGTTACATCAGCTACGATGAGTACATGCAGCTTATTTCCGGTAATACTTGAGTGCTTCGGGCATCCACTTCTGGATGTTTTTGATGCGGGTGGCATCCGACGGATGGTCGCTAAGGAACTCTGCCGTCTGGTTCGTTGAGCTCGATGCCATACGCTGCCAGAAGGTTGTAGCCACCTGGGGGTTATAGCCCGCCATGGCTGCGATGATGAGCCCGATGTGGTCGGCCTCGTTCTCATGGTCGCGCGAGTACTTCAGGTTGGCAAAGTTAAAGCCCTGGGCGGCAATGGCCTGCACGATGGATTGCGTGTTCTGGCCCATGCCGAGAGCTCCCAGTACGGCCGTTCCTATCTGTGCGCCATACTGCTGCTTGATCTGGTTGCTCATCTGCTCGGCCGAGTGCTTGGCAACGGCGTGGGCAATCTCATGCCCGAGTACGATAGCCAGCGAGGCCTCGTCCTGCGTAACGGGCAGCAGACCCTCGTAGACGACAATCTTTCCGCCGGGCATGCACCAGGCATTCACCTGCTTGTCCTGCACGAG
>CAMNHM010000087.1 GCA_946539475.1 uncultured Prevotellaceae bacterium
GTCATCACCGTCACCTCGACCAACACCGGGCGCCCGCAGACCATGGGCACCTTCAGCTTCCGCGTGCGCAAGCTGCCCGACCCCACACCCTACATCGACATCAAGGACGACCAGGGCAACCCGTCGCGATTCAAGGGCGGCAACATGTACAAGGCAAGCCTCGTGGCAGCTGGGTCGGTAGGCGCCGCCATCGACGACGGCATCCTCGACATCGGCTTCCGGGTGATCTCCTTCGAGACGGTGTTCTTCGACAACATGGGTAACGCCAAGCCATTGGCCAGCGACGGACCAAACTTCTCGTCGGCTCAGAAGGACCAGTTCAGGCGCCTCTCGCGTGGACGGCGCTTCTATATCTCGCGTGTCACGGCTGTCGGCCCCGACGGCATCGAGCGTACGCTGCCTTCAGCAATGGAGATAAAGGTGCAGTAGGAGATGAGGAATGAGATATTAAAAAGTAACCACGATATGAAAGCAACAAGAAGCAATATGAGAATAGTGACGATGAGACGAGTAATGCTCTGCGCATTCTTCATTTCTCATTTCTCATTTCTCATCTCGACAGCAACGGCACAGCCTCGCGTCACCCGAGCACAGCAACAGCAGCGCCAGCAACAGTCACAACAGCAGCAGGCGCAGCAGGCTGGCGTCACACAGCGCATGCAGATACAGTACCCCACGGCGCTCGACATGCCTGAGGATGTCGTCTGGCGAAGGGATATCTATCGCGAGATTAACCTTAACGACGATGAGAATGCCGGACTCTACGATCCTGTGGAACCACAGGGACGCCGTCTGAATCTCTTCACCTATGTCTTTAAGCTCGCCTTGAACGGATATATCCCCGTCTACGAGTATAACCTCGACGGCAACGAGGTGCTCGAGGAGTCGGCAAAGGTGAAGATGAAAGACCTGCTCGACAACTACCATATCATGTACGAGGAGCAGCAAGGCAAGCTGCGTGTCGACAACTCCGACATCCCCTCAGCTCAGGTAAAGCTCTACTACCTGAAAGAGAGTGCCTATTTCAATCAGGCAAACTCCACCTTCCACATCAAGCCTATTGCCTTCTGCCCCGTGATGGTCAGTGAGGACGATTTCGGCGGCGATACGAAATACCCACTCTTCTGGGTGAAATACTCCGAGGTGGAACCGTATCTCAGCCGTCAGACGATAAAGACGAGCGACGTCAACGATGCCGCTCAGATGACACTCGACGACTATTTCACCTTGAATAAGTACAAGGGAAAGATCTACAAGACTGCCAACCGCCTGGGACGCACCCTCGCACAGGTAGCTGGCGACGACAGCACGAAGTTCACCGCCGAGCAGCTGCGCATCGAGAAGGAGCTGGAGGCTTTCCGCCAGAACCTCTTCGGCGACAAGGCCCGCCGTGACTCCCTCGACAGCCTGGCCAACGTTGACCCGAAGGCTGCCAAGGCCGCAAAGGCCAAGCAGCCAAAGGAGAAAAGGGAGCGCGCCAGCAGCCGCCGTGAGCGCTCCGCCTCCACCAGCACCGCACAGCCTGCCCGCGTCTCCGTCCGCCGCGAGCGCCACTAGAGAGTTAAGAGTTGAGAGATGAGAGATGAGAGTTGAGAGATGAGAGATGAGAGTTGAGAGATGAGAGTTGAGAGATGAGAGATGAAAGACCATCCACCCGTACCGTCTGTTGCGACCCTGTCGCAACAAAACGGCTACTGCTCATCGCGATAGCCGTCATCATCTCCCATCTTGCATTCCTCGAGGCACAGGCGCAAGTGCGCTTCGGCGCCAAGGGCGGCTTCCAGCTGGCCAGCATGCAGTTCAACTCCGACGCCCTGCGATCCTCCAACCGCGTCGGATTCTTCATAGGCCCCACCGTGAAGTTCTCACTGCCCATCGTCGGACTGGGCGTCGACCTCGCTGCCCTCTACGACCAGCGCGACCTGCGCGTGCAGGACGAGACGTTCCGCCAGAAGAGCCTCATCCTACAAGGCAATGCACGCTTTGGGGCAGGGCTGGGCGACGTGATTGGCATCCACCTCCTCCTCGGACCACAGCTCAGCTTCAATGTCGGCGACGACATCATCCACTGGGTCAAGGATGGCGATGCCAAGCAGTTCTCGCTGCAGGAGACGATGTGCAGCTTCAACCTCGGCGTGGGCGTCACCTTCGCCAACCATTTCGAGGGCACCGTCACCTACAACATCCCCGTCAGCAAGACGGCCGACTTCACCTGGCACCAGCTCTCCGACCAGCTGCTCGACGAGTCGTGGAACCATGCCAAGACGCGCACCAATGCCTGGAGCGTCTCCCTCAGCTACTACTTTTAGAGGGGAGGGACAGGGGTCAGCGATTTATCCACACGAAGTCTTGCAGAACTCTTTTTATTGTGCTGCGCCAGTGGTGTAGAGGGTGATGCCGACGTTGGTAGTGATAGCCTCTACTGCCGTCGACTCCTTACCCAGGATGATGTTCACCAGCGTAGCCACGTCAGCAATACTACTGAGGCCGTCGCCGTTCACATCGGCGGTCTCAGTAGATTCTTTCTTCCCCAAGACCATGCTTACCAATGCGTCCACATCAGCCATGTCCGTCAGTCCGTCGCCGTCGACATCGGCCGACGCTTCGGGCTGCTGCAGAGCGAAGTAGGCACGGCAGGCATTGACCGGAGTGCCGGCGACAGACGGATGGAGCAGCAGGTTGTTGCCGCCCAGGTAAAGCAGCGAGCGGTCGCCGCCGGCAAGGCCCACGGGGGCATAGGTGCCTACGAAGGTGAGCACTCCCCCGACGGCTACATCGTGGTTGCTGGCGGCGATGGTCACGCCCTCGAACACAGGGCTTACGACGTTGTGCGCATCGTCGTCCACGTAGTCGACGGCCTTCTCCCACATAATAATATAAGGTGTGCCGGCCTGGAGCGTCTCCACGGCATCGCCGAACGTCAGGCTGAGCGTCGAGCCGCTGATGCAGGCCTCGGTCAGCGTCTTGGCAACGGCTCCGTCGAGCGGACTGCCGCTGAGCTTCACGTCGAACGGCAGGCAGAGGGTGTTCCAGGTGCCGTCCTTGTAGAGCGTGCGCCGGGCGAGCTTGACATCCGTCGTGCGCCCGTCGTTCTTCTTTAAAAGACTGGCGTTGCCAGTACCGACGTCGTCGATGACAAGGGTACTGATGGTCACGGCCTCAGTGCCCGCTATTTGTTTGCCGCTGCTGCGGTGCGTCCAGAGCGTGAGTGTATTGCTGCCGACACTAGAGGGGATGTAGTTGAAGGTCAGGTCAACCGTCTCGCCGGCCGGGATATATGCCGTCTGCCCCATGACGGCACTGCCGTCGACGCGTAGCACGAGGTCGCCCGAATAGTCGCCCGTGCCGCCGGTGACGGTGGCGGTCACCGTCTGCTCAGCACCTGTGGAGGGTTCGCCGGCGACGGTGAAAGCGACGCTTGCGGGGGTGACGTTGGCCGGGATGGGCACGCCGACAGTCAGTTGGTCGCCGCTGATGGTGGCTGTCAGCTTGTAGGCATCGCCGTCGAAGCACTCCTGCCAGTCGCCGCTACCTGTGGGGCGGCTCATCACCTTGATATAATAGGTGCCGTCGGCCACCGTGCCGGGGATGCTGAGATGGGTAAGGGTGGCGCTGAGGTCTTTGTTCCATGCCAACGGCTGGTTCTCCTGACCGCCAAACGTCAGCACCACCTGACCGCTGCCGTCCACCATTTGCACGGTCACGTCGTATGCGCCGTCGCCATAGTTGTAGTTATAGACGTCATAATAGAGGCTGATGTCGGTGAAGGCGCCCGTCTCGCCGTCGCGGACGTAAGTCTTGCTGGCTTTGGCTCCGTCGGAATCGCCAAGCCGCAGTCCTTCCAGCGAGAGGCAGTAGTCGGCATTGCCGTCGACGGGCGGCTGTATGCCGATGACGGCGTCCTGCGAGAAGCTGAAGCCATCGAGCGACGACGAGCCGCCGATGCCCTGCTCGTCGGGATTCAGCACCGCGAGCTGGAAGTATCCGTCGCTGTTGCCGGCCCATCCCCAGTTGATGTGGAAGTAGTCGGCGGAGTCATACTTGTAGCCGTCGCAGACGAACGCATGCCCGCCGCCGGTGCTCTGTCCGCCGAGGGCCACGGGCCGGCCGGCCACTAGCTCGCTGTAGATGAGGTCCACCCATGCCTCGTAGCTGTAGTTCTTGCGGTAGCAGTGCTGTATGCCGCCGTCGTAGCCGAAGCAGCGTGTCAGGGCATAGGGGAAGGTCTCGCTATAGGCCCCCGAGCCGCCGTTGCCGCTCAGCCCATATCTCATATGCAGCGCTGTGCCGCAGTAGAGCATCAGCGTGGCCACGGCCTGCTGCTGTTCCTCCGTGCCGTCGAGATAGCGCTTGCCGCTGTCGGGGTTCACGGGCGTATAGTTGGCAATCATCTTGTCCCACGCGAAGGTGGCGGCGTCGAGGTCGCCGACGGTCAGGCTGTACGTGTTGTTGGCCTTGTCCTTCGTCGTCGTGGTGTAGCCGCTCAGGGGCGCGCAGGCTGTCTGGGGCCATTGGTGATAGCACATCAGCTGTGCCATGGCGGTGGCGGCGCAGCCCGTCACCGTCCGCGTGCCGTCGATCGTCGGACAAAGGTCGTTGTACGGCCTGCTCTGATTCCACTGAGTCTCTACGAGCGGCTCGATGGCCGTCATGGTGGTGCGGCGCGGCGCCAGCGACCTGGTGTACCCCTTACTCCCATTGCTCTGCAGCCACGCTATCTGGTCGGCATAGCCCTGCAGCCACGCACGCAGATTGTCGGGCAGGTCGTCGGGGTCGATGCTGCCGCTCTCGCCAAAGCCGAGGATGGGCATGGTCTGGTCGTCGTTGGAGACGATGACGAAGCCGCCGTTGTCGCTCACGTTGAACACGTAGAGGCCGCTCACCTGACCCGCCGACTTCACCATCGGGAGCGTCTTCACGGCCGGGGCCGACCTCCTGCTGCTGTGGGTCGAGACGAACTGCCGTGCCTGCTCCAGCGCCTGTTCCTCTGTCACTTCATCGGCCAACGCACACATGCCGACGGCAGCGAGGAAGAGTGTCATCGCCGTCCTTGCCGTAAGTGTCGTTTTCTGCATGCTAACCATCATTGCTGCTATTGTTCATCAATTCGTGGGCACAAAGGTAAGCAAATTATTCGAAATTCCGCACAGTTAAGCCACTAAAGTTCCTGAACGAATCAAATGTCGAGGTACATGCTGCTTCACTCTATCTGAGAGGAGAAGGGTTGGCAGCGGCCGCTGACAATATCGTCACCGCCCGCTGCAAACATTGTCAGCGGCCGCTGACAACGATTGCAGCGCCCGCTGACAAACTGAGAGATGCCATCTCTCTCCCTGTAAACAGGCACTTCTCTCCCTGTAAACAGGCACTTCTCTCCCTCGTTGCTCAGAGGAGGGAACGAGCTATAGATAGAGTCCGAAGGAGAGGGAGCGGAAGCGGACGCCACCGTCCTTGAGGACGTCGTCGTTGGAGTACTTCACGTAGAAGGGCACGTCGACGATGCGCATGTTCAGCATCCAGTCGATGGTGACGGGTCGCTGCCGGATGTTCTTCTCCACGTGTTTCACCTTGTCGCCCAGGAACTTGTAGCGGGTCTTGATCGAGGCATAGGTATTGAAGTTGAACACCGGGCCGAAGCCGATGGCGAAGCCTCCGCCGAAGTCGTGCTCATAGCGCAGCGTCGCGGTGAGCGAGAAGACCTTGATTCGCGAGAACTTGGGTTCGAACTCTAGCGGGAACTTCTCCACGGTGACGTCGCCACTGGGGCTTTTGGTGAAGAGCTGGTCGTCTGTGATGCGGTAGTTTCGCCAGTCGATGCCCAGGCCCAGCGACACTTTGTTGCGCTCACGCCGATCGAGGAAATGATCCCACTGCAGGATGGTGGCGAAGATCTCCCACGACTTGAACACGGAGAAGTCCAGGCGCTCGTCGACATGCGTAGGACAGGTGAAGCCGATGCCGAAGTGGGCGCTGATTTCGTTGGTGTAGCGGCTGTAGCTCGCGGTATCGTTCTTTGCGCGTCCCACCTTCACCGAGGGGATGAGCTCCCAGTGGTCGCGGCTGATGTTGACATTGCTCTCGTAGTTGTTGTCAACCAGCCGGATGGTGTTCTGATAGCTGAAGTCTGGGTCGCCCTGCCGTCCGCTGACGATGACGCGCTGCAGCGAGTCATTGCTGACGATGGTCACCTTCTTCGGGTGGTTGATGACGAGGGTGTCGCTCTGCGCAGCTGCGCTGCCAAAGGATAAAAGTGAAACGGCAAATGCCAAACTCAACGGAATAATACGGTTCATGATGTTATATTTTTAATCGTAAACAAAAGTCTCTCAACTCTAAACTCTCAACTCTAAACTCTCAACTCCTAACTCACTTCAGCAGTTCCTCCAGCTTTTCCAGGCTGTCGACGGAGCCCTCCATGTAGATGACGGTGAGCTCGCACTTCTCGTGCTGCTTGTCGAACTGCTCCTGATAGCAGACGTAGCGGTTCTTGCCGGCCACCGACGGCATCTGCAGCTTGCAGGTCCAGGTGTCCCAGCGGTGAGGGTTCTTACGGCTCGTGCGCATGTCGACGCTTTGCTCGGCATCCTTGCCCAGCAGGGCGCGCACCTGCCCGGCTTCCTGGCTCGTGACGTTGAGTCGCAGGCTGCGGTAGTAGCTGAGCTGATACTTCGCTATCGACTTCCCCCTGACGCGGGTCTCCATCATCCGCTCCTGCGGGATGATGCGCCCCTGGAAGAGCTCGTTGATCTTCAGCCCCGTCTGGGCCGAGACCGTCAGACTGGCCACGAGCATCAGGAACATGATGATGATCTTTCTCATATACATTACTTATTATTAGTTGGCAAACATTGATTTCAACTGCTCCTCCACGGTGGCACTCCCGTCGTCGCTGACGGCAGCCATCGTCTTGTGCATCTCAGAGAGGACCACATCGCGGTCGGTCACCCGCTCGCCGTAGATATAGGCTACGCACTCGTCGTCGGCCTGTGCCTTGCGGATGGAAAGGGTGGCTGCCCCTCCTATCAGCAGGGCGGCGACGGCAGCGGCAGCCCAGGTAATCCAGCGCCGCTCCCTTTTTCCTGTTTGTTGCTGTGCCACAGCAACATGCTGGACGGCATCGAAGCCGAGGAACATCTCGCGAAGAGGGCGCAGGTCCTCGGGCAGGGCAGCAGGCTCCTGGCTGAAGTAATTGTAGAGCTCACGCTCCTCCCCGAGTGTCGTCTCTCCATCGAAGAAGCGCTCCACCAGCGTGCGTATTTTCAGTTCATTGTTCATCATATTGCTTCATGTATTGTTGTCTTACGGCTTGTCGGGCTCGGCTCAGCGCCTTGCGCAAGGCCACCTCGCTGCTTCCCGTGATTTCCGCGATATCTTTCATTACCATTCCTTCCATGTGGCGAAGGCGGAGGATGGTCTGCTGCAGCGAGGGCAGGCTCTCAATGATGCCCATCATGCGCTCGATGCGCTCGTCCTGCCCCCTGTCCCCATCGTCGCTGGCTTCGGTCAGGGCCAGTGTCGGATGCCGTCGCCTCACCTTGTCGACGCAGAGGTTGCGCACGAGGACAGAAGCCAGACCGTCGACAGGCATCCGCAGCTTGTCCACCATCTGCCAGAGGCGCAGCAGCACGTCCTGCACCACGTCCTCAGCATCGTCGTCGTCAAGATAGCGGCGGGCTATCGTCAGCAGCCTGGGGCGTATCCGTCGGACTTCTTCCTTGTATTCTTCTTGCGTCATTCTACCCTCTATACGCGAAGCCTTTCATTTTGTGACAGCTTTTTGGCGCAAATTTAAGCATTTCGCTACACAAAAAGGCAAAAAGCTGGCGGAATTCGAATTATTCTTCGTAATTTTGCGGCAAAAATAAAACTTAGCTAAACAATGGAAGATCAACTTAAACAGATTGGCGAGCGGCTGCGGGGACTACGCGACGTGCTCGACCTGAGCGCCGAAGAGGTAGCAGAGACCATCGACATCAGCGTAGAGAAGTACCTGAAGATCGAAGCGGGCGAGATGGACATCACCATCTCGAACCTGATGAAGATTGCCAAGAAGTATGGCATTTCGACCGAAGAGCTCATCTTTGCCGAGACGCCCCACATGAAGAGCTACTTCGTGGTGCGTAGCGGGCAGGGCGTGAGCATCGAGCGTACGAAGGCCTACAAATACCAGTCGCTGGTCAGCGGATTTGTCGGCCACAAGGCCGACGTCTTCATCGTCACCGTCGAGCCAAAGCCCGGGGTGCACACAGTATACAAGAACACACACGCCGGACAGGAGTTCAACCTCGTGCTCGAAGGCAAGATGGAGCTCTACATTGCCGGAAAGACCATCGTGCTGGAGGAGGGCGACAGCATCTACTTCGACTCCACCAAGCCCCACGGCATGCTGGCCATCGGCGACAAAGCCGTTCGCTTCCTGGCTTTCACCGTGGAATAAACACAAGACACAAAGACGCGAAGACACAAAGAGAGAAAACTATGATTGAGAGATTTTTGAAGCAGACGCACTTCGAGTCCGTCGAGGATTACAACAAACATCTGGAGTTTATCATTCCCGAGAACTTCAACTTCGCCTACGACGTCATGGACGTATGGGCCGAGGAGGCCCCCGAGAAGCTGGCCATCCTCTGGACCAACGACCAGGGCAAAGAGATTCGCACCACCTACGGCCAGCTGAAGGAGCAGACCGACCAGGCGGCATCCTATCTGATGTCGCTGGGCATCGGCAAGAACGACCCCGTGATGCTCATCTTGAAGCGCCACTACGAGTGGTGGGTCATCATGCTGGCCCTCTGCAAGATCGGCGCCATCGTCATTCCTGCCACCCACATGCTGACCAAGCACGACATCGTCTACCGTAACACGCGCGCATCGGTGAAAGCCATCATCTGTGCCAAAGACGAATACATCATCCGGCAAATCAAGCTGGCCATGCCTGAGAGCCCCACCGTGAAGCAGTATATCACGCTGGGCGACGAGGAAGGCTTCCATAACTGGACCAAGGAATGGCAGCTGGCACCGGCCTTCCGGCGCCCGGCCTTCGTCAATGAGAACGACGACACGATGATCATGTACTTCACCAGCGGCACCAGCGGCGAGCCGAAGATGGTGGCCCACGACTACCTCTATGCCTTGGGCCATCTCACGACGGGCGTCTTCTGGCACAACCTGCACGAGGGCTCACTCCATCTCACCGTGGCCGACACCGGTTGGGGTAAGGCCGTATGGGGAAAGTTCTACGGACAGTGGTTTGCCGGCGCTACCGTGTTTGTGTTCGACCACGAGAAGTTCAATGCCGATACACTGTTGCGGCAGATGGAGAAATATCGCGTCACCTCGTTCTGCGCACCCCCAACGATCTACCGCTTCATGATCCGCGAGGATCTCTCGAAGTACGACCTCAGCAGCCTGGAGTATTGCTGTACGGCCGGCGAGGCCCTCAACCCCGCCGTCTTCGAGAAGTTCTTCGAGAAGACCGGAATACGCATGATGGAAGGCTTCGGGCAGACCGAGACGACGATGACCCTGGGCACCTTCCCCTGGATGACGCCGAAGCCCGGCTCTATGGGCATTCCCAACGCCCAGTACGACATCGACCTGCTGCGTGCCGACGGCACCCCGTGCGAAGATGGTGAGAAGGGCGAGATCGTCATCCGCGTGGGCGACAAGAAGCCCATCGGACTCTTCAAGGGCTACTATCGCGACGAAGAGAAGACCCGCGAGGCCTGGCACGACGGCATCTACCACACGGGCGACATGGCCTGGCGCGACGAAGACGGCTACTACTGGTTCGAAGGGCGCATCGACGACGTCATCAAGTCCTCAGGCTACCGCATCGGCCCCTTCGAGGTGGAGTCGGCGCTGATGACCCATCCTGCCGTGGTGGAATGTGCCATCACGGGCGTGCCTGACGACGTGCGCGGCATGGTGGTGAAAGCCACCGTCGTCCTGGGCAAGGAATGGAAGGACAAGGCTGGCGACGACCTCGTCAAGGAGCTGCAGCAGCACGTCAAGCGCGAGACGGCCCCCTACAAGTATCCGCGCATCGTAGAGTTTGTCGACGAGCTGCCCAAGACCATCAGCGGCAAGATACGCCGCGTGGAAATCAGGGAGAAGGACGCTGCGAAAGAATAACTGCCACCGCACGATGAGAAAACTACGGACGATAGAGATGCAACGGCTGACGGCGGAGGAGTTCCGACATGCCGAGAAGATGCCGCTGACGGTGGTGCTCGACGACGTGCGATCGATGCACAACGTCGGGTCGGTGCTGCGCACGGCCGATGCCTTCCGCGTAGAGGAGGTAGTGCTGTGCGGCATCACAGGCTGCCCACCCCACCCCGAGATCCACAAGACGGCGCTGGGGGCTGAGGACAGCGTCAGCTGGCGCCATTGCCCCACGGCCCTTGAGGCGGTGCAGGCACTGAAAGCTCAGGGGGTGGTGGTGATGAGCGTAGAGCAGGCCGAAGGCTCTACGCTGTTGCCCGCCTATCAGCCTGAGCACGGCCATCGCTACGCCGTTGTGCTGGGCAACGAGGTGAAGGGTGTACACCAGGAGGTGATCGATGCCAGCGACGGCTGTCTGGAGATCCCCCAGCTAGGCACGAAGCACTCGCTCAACGTCTCTGTCACGGCAGGCATCATCGTCTGGCATTTCGCCCGCCACCTGATACTTTGACAGCAATGACAAAGCTCGCCCATCACCTGTTCATCCCCTTGCTCCTGGCAGTCCTCCTCGCCGCCTGCACCGACGGCGACGGCCGCTTGATGCGCCAGCAGCTCAAGGAGTTGGAGGATATGAACCAAGCCGACTCCGTAATGACCAACGACACGCTCGCCGAGCGCCTCGTGAAGTACTTCGACCGCCACGGCAACCCCAACGAGCGCATGCGCGCCCACTACATCCTCGGCCGTACGTATGCCGACATGGGCGAGGCACCCGCCGCCCTCGAGGCATACCTGGAGGCTGCTAGTTGTGCCGACACTACTGCCACTGATTGTAACTTCCGGACTTTAGGCTGTATCTACTCACAGATGGGCGAAATCTATCATCGACAGTGGCTTCTCTCAAATGAGATTGAGTCACGTCGACAATCCTTTTACTATGCTTCTATCGCTGCTGACACTTTAGGATTCCTTACCGAAATGAAGCTCTCTGCGAGCGCATATATTCTATTGGGAGAGAAAAAGAAAGCAGAATCCAACATGGAAAGGGTTTTGCCCTTATATGATGATTACGGCTATAAACAAGAAGGGCTTCAGGCATCTACTATACTAATGCATTTATATGCAGAGGATCCTATGCAAGTAGAAAAACTTGGCACGCTCATAAAAAGATATGACGCAGAAAGCGACTTGTTTAATACAGACCAGGAATTGCCACCAGCCATGCGGCAGTACTATTATTATAAAGGCCGCTATTTCGAAG
>CAMNHM010000088.1 GCA_946539475.1 uncultured Prevotellaceae bacterium
GCGTGTTCTGTACTGTTATCTTTGCCATATTGTCTGCTGTTTTACAAACTTTGCGTTGCAAAGTTACAACTTTTCCACCAATTACAGATAACTTGCCATATTAAATAAGGTGAAGAAGGCGTTTTTTTACCGCATTTTGGCATCAAAACGTCACTTACAACTTTTTTTCCTACCTTTTTTGGAAAATTGCTGTTTTACAGATGGTTGCATTTTGCGCCTAGGCGCAAGGTGTTTTGCGTAGGCTCGCAAGGTGTTTTGCGCGTACGCAAAAGGTCGAAAAGTACGTCCTGAGCCCCTGCAACAATAGGACTTACACCCTGCAACAATAGGACTTACACCCTGCAACAATAGTGCTTGCACCACGTTAAGATATGGTTTATGCAACGTCGAGACGGCACTTCCTACGATAAAAGGTATGTCGCCAACAACAACATATCTGCTCCTGCGAAAAGAGAAACAGGCCAAATCATAGCATAGTTATAGCATAGTTATAGCATAGTTATAGCATAGTTTTTGGAAACTATGCTATAGTCTATCGCGCGCTGTATCAATCACTTACAGGCAACTATAGCACTCATAGCATAGTTTGCACATGTTTTAAGATAGTATAGATGCCTTCATCCAGGTGGTTCTCTCACTGTCGGGCAAGACCAAGCGGATGGGTATTTGGACAGCGCATCACATAGACTATCCTCCAGATAGCCGCCCGCTGCTGTGTCGTTCCGTGTGTCATCACAATGACGCAATACAGTGAGGAAAGCTATTAAATCCGAGGAACTTTCCGTTCTTGTAATACATCTCCGGCAGTACACCGCCGTGCACACGGCCTGGGGCAAATTACTTGTGGGACTATGGCGTATCGTATGGACAATAGGCACGCACGCGGAGACCGATATGCGGGAGACAAGGCACACTGAAATACGCGGAGACAAGGGGAGCAGGCACCCTTGCTATTGGCGGCGACGCGGTGCGAAAAGCGGGTCAAGGGGTCAGACCCTTTGACCCGAAATGTACGAAAATATCTTATCATGGAGCAAAGAATGCAAAAAAATTTCGTTATTTCAAAGAAAAGGCGTAACTTTGCATGCTGTTATAAAGAAATCATGGATACAGGGATGGACGAGAAACAGAGAAAGCTCGACGAACGGTACCTCCGCATGGCCCGCATCTGGGCCGAGAACAGCTACTGCCAACGGCGGCAGGTGGGTGCGCTGGTGGTGAAGGACAAGATGATCATCAGCGACGGCTACAACGGCACGCCCTCGGGCTTCGAGAACGTCTGCGAGGACGACCAGGGAGTCACGAAGACCTACGTCCTCCACGCCGAGGCGAACGCCATCACTAAGCTGGCACGCTCGTCGAACAATGCCGACGGCGCCACCATCTACATCACCGCCTCGCCCTGCATAGAGTGCGCCAAGCTCATCATACAGGCAGGCATCCGACGCGTCGTCTACGGCGAGAAATACCGCCTCACCGACGGCATAGAGCTCCTCGAGCGAGCTGGAATAGAAGTTGTATACCTAGAAATATGAAGAAGAACCGATTCATGCCACTCTGGCTCGCACTGGCAGCCATCGTGGGTATAGCCATAGGCTCGTTCTACGGCCTCCAGTCGTCGGGCAACCGCCTGAGCATCACCATCAAGGCCGGTGCCAACAAGTTGTCGAACCTCCTCTCGGGCATCGACAAGCAGTATGTCGACTCCGTCGACGTCAACGAGCTCGTCGAGAAAGCCATACCGCTCATCCTCTCAGAGCTCGATCCCCATTCGGTCTACATCTCCTCCGACGACGTCGAACTGGCCGAGGACGACCTGCGAGGGTCGTTCTCCGGCGTGGGCATCGAGTTCATCATCCGCAACGATACGCTGCGCGTGCAGAACGTCATCAGCGGCGGACCTGCCGAGCAGGCCGGACTGCTGGCGGGCGACAAGATCGTCACCGTCGACGACTCCGTCTTCACCGGCGAGGAGCTTACCAACGAGGTGGCCATGCACAAGCTGAAAGGCCCGCAGGGCACGGAGGTGAAGCTGGGTGTCGTCCGCGGCCTCGAAGGCCGCAAGCGTGAGTTCACCGTCGTCCGCGACCGCATCGAGACCCACAGCGTCACCGCTGCCTACATGCTCGACGAGGCCACGGGCTACGTGAAGATCAAGAACTTCGGCGAGAATACCTACGAGGAGCTCATCATCGCCCTCGCACAGCTGTCGATGGACGGCTTCAGCCGCCTCGTCGTCGACCTCC
Organism: uncultured Prevotellaceae bacterium; assembly: GCA_946539475.1. The sequence goes on from CAMNHM010000088.1 coordinate 2,247, forward strand.
GCGGCAACACCGGCGGCTATCTGCAGTCGGCCGTCAACATCGCCCAGCAGTTCCTGCCGCGCGGCAGCCTCATCGTCTATACCGAAGGCCTGCACTATCCGCGCGACGAGTATCGCAGCAGTGGGCGGGGCAGCTACGTCTACATGCCGCTCGTGGTGCTCATCGACGAGGGGTCGGCATCGGCCAGCGAGATTCTTGCAGGCGCTATCCAAGATAACGACCGCGGCACGATCATCGGCCGCCGCTCCTTCGGCAAGGGACTCGTGCAGCAGCCCATACCCTTCACCGACGGCTCGCTCATGCGCCTGACCATCGCACGCTACTATACCCCCTCGGGGCGCTGCATCCAGAAACCCTATACCAGCGGACAGGATCGCAGCTACGAGGAGGACATGCTGCTGCGCTACCAGCACGGAGAGTTCTTCTCGCAGGACAGTATCAAGCACACCGGACCTGAGTATCACACCCGCATCGGCCGCACCGTCTACGGAGGAGGAGGCATCACCCCCGACATCTTCATACCCGAGGACACCACCGACTACACCACCTACTATCGAGAGGCTGCCTACTCAGGACTCATCCTACAGTTCAGCTACGACTATACCGACCAAAACCGTCAGAAGCTGGCCGAATATCCCGACGAGCAGACGCTCTCGAAATACCTCAAGCGACAGAACATCGTGGAGCGATTCGCGCAGTATGCCGACGACCACGGCCTGAAGCGCCGCAACCTGATGATACAGCGCTCCCATCACCTGCTGGAGGAGTTCCTCGTCAGCCGCATCGTCTACAACATGCTCGACGAGCAGTCGTGGATACAGTATCTGAACCGCGACGATCCCGCCGTCCGCGAGGCCATCCGCGTGCTGAAGGAGGGGAAGGCCTTCCCCGAGGCGCCGGACGGCGCACAGGCAGAGAAGCGCGACGGGCGCGTGGCGCAGGCCTTCGACTATCGTGCCCTGCACCGCCAGCCGGAGAGACTGGCCGTCGCCAGCGTAGGATAGTTGAACTAAATAACCGTCTGCTGTAAAGAAAACTAGCATGAAACTGGACCTCTAGGATGTTGCATTCTAGACGGCCCAGTATTTTGTTCGCTACTTCCTAACCCCGTTTGAAGCCAGCTTAACTCTAATAGGTGTCGCTACTCAACCAGGGAAAGCCGTCTCAATACGTCTCTTGGTACACGTCTGACAGGCACTTGCATGATGCTTCCTTGGGGCCTTGGTCTGCAAAGAAGGCTACCTGCGACACCAAAACAAGTTGTTTTGGTAAGCAAAGTCGGCCACTTTGGTGATCAAAGTATGCCTCTTTGAAGACCAAAACAACTTGTTTTGGTAGCGCGAGGAGCCCACTTTGCATCTCAAAGTCTCGGTGCGTGGTATGGAAAGTAGCAGAAGATGGATGCGAAAAAGCATACTCTTCTGCTACTTACCTCGAAAGAACGTATCTCTTATCTCGAAGCTCCTCGCAGGTCAGGGCTTTACGACCTTGAACGTCGCGGCGGAGGTCTTCACTACGTAGATGCCGCGCTGTAGGCTGAGCTGGCGCAGACGGGCATAGGTGATGCCGTCGGCCACGAGGCGTCCGTCGGCGGTATAGACGGCGACGGGGGCATCGTCGGGTAGGGCGATGGCGGCGATGGCGTCAGGCACCTGCACCTCCTCAGCCTTCTCCGTCAGGGCGAGGTTGTCGACGGTCTGCGAGCCGACGGTGGCGGTGATGAGGATGCCGGTCAGGTTGAAATGCTTCCCCTCGTAAGGTGTCTGTATGGGTGACTTCAGCCCGAAGGTGTTGAAGATGCGCACGTGGCGGTCGCCATCGGCGATGTAGACGCCTGTGAGGCCCTCTACCTGTGTGAGCTCCACCTCGCGGAAGACGACGAGGTCGGCATAGTCGGTGTCAGCCAGCGAGCTGATGGTGACCTCGCGCGGCTCGACAGCCTGGTCGGGGGTGACGGTGTAGGAGTCGGCATTGGTGGCACCGGCGATGGGCTGCAGCTCCGGGATGCCGGCTGTGAGGGCGTAGCGGCCGTAGACGTTGCCGTTGAGCACGTCGCCCGCCTTCAGCTCGAGGCCGGTGGATGCCAGGCGGATGGCTCCTGAGGCATCGCGCAGGTAGGCATCGTCCTTATAGGTATAGACGACGAGGGCGTCGGTGAGCGTCAGCTGTGCCTCGTCGCCCGGCGTGAGGGCCTTGAAGGCAGCGATGTCGGCTTTCACCGTACGGTCGCCGACGGTGACGAGACACTCGGCGGCCACGTCGTTGTAGACATTGACGACGCGTATGAGTGCCGTTCCCCTGGCGTGGGTGGTGAGGAGTCCGTCGGCGCTGATGGTGGCCACCTGCTCGTTGGTCGATGTCCAGACGAGGTAATGGTCGGCGGCAGCGGGCTGTATGCCGGGCGTGAACTGATAGGTGCGCTCCTCGGGCAGCGTGAGCTCCTCGGGAATGGTCAGGGCGGTCAGTGCCTTATAGCTGACGGCTGTGGGCGAGGCCATGAGGTAGAGCTCGTTGATGACCTGTCCGGCGACGGTGTTGGTGCCGTAGATGGCGGTGATGTTGTAGCGTCTCTTGAGGTCGGTGGGCACTTTGATGCCACTGACTTTCAGCGTATTGAACAGTCGGTAGCGCTTGTCGCCCTGCACGGCATAGATGCCTCCGTCGGAGACGAGCTCAGCCTTCGTGATGGTGACTAGATTGCTGTAATACGTGCTGTCGAGCAGGGCCAGCGGCATGCTGACAGGCTCGGCGTTGCTGCCGGCCGTGGTGAGGACGCTGGTGGCGGTGGTGATGCCGCTGACGGCCGTGAGGACGGGCATGCGATTGCGTATTGTCTTGCTGCCATAGACGGCTCCTGTGAGGAGGTCGTTGCGGGAAACGTTCAGATCAGTGCCCGAGAGGGTGATGGAGCCTGTGGCGTCGCGCAGGTAGATGTCTTTGCCGTAGGTATAGAGCACCTGTGCATCGCTGAGCTTGAGCAGGGCTTCGCTGGCCTCGTCGAGGGCGATGAAGCTGGCGATGTCGGCAACGACGGGCAGGTCGCGGACGGTGACGGTGCACTGTGCCGTGAGCAGGTCGTTGGCCGTGAGGGTGACGACGGCCGTTCCCTCACCGACGCCGGTGATGACGCCCTGCTGGTCGACGCTGACCACCTGTTCGTTGTCGCTCTTCCACTGGAAAGAGTAGGGCGCGTAGTCAGGCATGCGGGTGACAGGCAGCTGCAGCGACATGCCGACGCCGACCATTGCCTCCTTCTGCATCTCGATCGACTGTAGGACGTAGGCATCGAAGACGTTGAAGGAGACGACCCCGTCGTTGACCTGGATGCCCTCCAGCCCCAGCTCGCAGTTCTTACCCGCCCATGAGCGCAGGTTGGCCGGCTGTGTGGTGTTGTCGAGGCGCGTCACGTTGTTGGCTCCGGGGAAGGGGTCGGTGTCTGAGTCGAGGTACATGATGCCGGCGTAGAGATATTCGCCTCCCGCGCGTACCAATTCATAATAGGGGTGGTCGGGATTGTCGTTGACGGAGTTCGCATTCCACAGATAGTTATTGGTGGAGTCGACACGGAAGACGAGCATTCCGCTTGCGGGCAGCTGCTTGTCCCACTTGTTGGGCTGGCGGTTCTCGATCATGAAGTACTCGCGGTTCTGCGGCGTGTTGATGCGGTAGCCGGTGTTGCTCTTGTCGATGGCCTCGAGGGAGAAGTTGCCGGGCTGGGTGATGAGCTTTGGCGTGGTGAATCCCAGGGCATAGCGCTCGTAGAGCGAATAGCCTACGGGGCAGCGTCCGGCATCGTCGTAGCCGTGGTCCATGAGCGACCACTCGCCAGGCGACACGCAGAGTCCCTCGTAGTTGTTGTCGGTGTCGTAGAAGTCGGGCAGTCCGAGCACGTGGCTGAACTCGTGGCACATCGTGCCGATGCCCTCCAGGACGTTCCATCCGCTCTGCTGGTAGCCGAAGAGCTCGGTGGAGCAGGCATAGCGTGAGAGCAGCACGCCGTCCTTGCGGACGTTGCGCAGGTAGGTTATCTCCGACTGGTGTGGCCAGAGCAGTCGCTCGTCGTTGCCCTGGATGTAGGAAGGCAGTCCGGCGTAGATGAAGTAGATCATGTCGACCACGCCGTCGCCGTCGCGGTCGTACTGGCTGAAGTCTACCTCGGAGTCGGCAGCCGTGCAGGCATCGATCATCAGCTGGATGCTGAGCATGGCCTTACGGTCGGGGTCGCTGGCTTTCTCGACGTCGGTGTAGTACTGGCTGCGGTTGATCTTGATGGGGCCTACGACGTCGAAGGTAGGTACGAAGATGCCGTTGGAGTTGTCGCGGAAGTAGTCGCGCATGCTGCCCGTGCAGACGACCTGCTGGTGCGTCATCGGGTCGATGTAGTTGGTCTTGTCGGTGCCAGTGTAGTCATCCTGGTTGATCATTGCCTCCATGATTTCCTGATAGTCGTCGTTCTGGAACTCGCAGTCGTTGTACTCGACGAGGAGCACGAGGCCCTTGAAGTTGTCGTAGTCGTAGCGCTCGGCACGGTTGGCGGCAAGCGAGCGCTGCCTGCTGGCCGCTGTCTGCTGGCGGAGCTTGGCCATGGCGGGGCTGATGGTGGGTTGCAGGCGTCCTGTCTGCTGGAGGAAGGTATGCTCGGCGGCTGTGCGCTGTCCCTCGTCGTGGGCTACGAGCGTCGTGGGCACGAGCCTCCCTTCGTCGTCGAGGCGGGCGTAGACGTAGCCTCCGGTGGCATTGCGGGTGATGGCATAGCCGTCGGCAGTAGTGTTGTAGTGATGCCACTCGTCGCCCACGAGTCGCAGGCTGAGCGTTGTCCCGTCGGGCTGGCTGATGCGTGTGGTGCCTCGCAGCGCTGGGCGTGCCGATATCGTTGTGACGCCCAGCAACAGTAGCAGGAGGATGATGGTTGTCTTTTTCATATTTGGATGCTTGAATTAAATGATGATGTGTCAGATAACGGTCAGTTGATCTTGGGCTTCAGCTCCTCGGGAGAGTCGTTGGTGAACATGTCGACGGGCGGCGCCTGCTTGGTGTAGAAGTCGCGGATGACGTCGGGCGAGAGCGTGATCTGAGGCTGGAAATAGGGGCTCTGCATGTAGCTAAGGATGGCGTGACGCATCTGCCGGGCTACGAGGCGGCGTTCGAGGTCGTTGGTGATGTCCATCGTCGTCATCAGCAGGCGTCCGTTCAGCACGCGCGCCTCGATGAGCATTCCCAACTTGCGGGAGACGTGCCACGTGTCGATGGGCTGTATGGGCGGCTGATAGTCGGCAGGCAGCTCCATGAGGTTCATCACCTGTGCGCGGTTGAGCAGCTCCCACCAGTTGAGGTTCGACCAGCTGTCGGTGGGGAAGTCGAAGCTGAAGAGGGGGTGGCTCTTGTCGATATAGGCGCCGGTGGTATGCGGGGGCCGCATCTTGAACCACGACGTGTTCCAGAAGACAGGCAGGTAGTGCTGGCTGACGTCGCTGCCGAGGGTGACGCGCCCTGCTGCCGTCAGCAGTACGGTGCCTCCGGCGCGCAGCGTGTCGAGGGCACGCTCGTCAAGCGTCTCGCTGATGACGACTTTTGAGGAGTCGGCAGGGAGGCTGTCGTCGAGCTCTCGGGGATATACCCAGAAGTCCCAGCGGTTTTGGATCTGGTTGCCGACGGCGACGACCATCGTCAGCTTCATCGGCCGGCTGATGTCGCTGAGCGGCACGTCGACGGTGCCCAGCGGGATGTTCTTGCCGATGGGGACGGTCCGTATGCCGATGGTGTCGCGGTAGAAGAGTGTGCGGTCGTCGCGCCATATCTCGCAGACGGCGGCCGACTCACGTATCGTGCCATAGACGGCGTTCATCATCTCGACGGGTACTACGAGGCGCTCGTCGTTGCTGTAGACGAACTTGGGGAAGCGGGCCAGGATGACGAGCATGTTGCAGAACTCACGCCATCGGCGGGCATCGGTGTAGGGCTTCTCCTTCCAGTGTACGTTGAGCGGCCCTACGAGAGCCGAGCCCTGTCCGCTGTAGTCGTTCAGGGCCAGCAGCTGGAATCCGGCATATCCCGGCGTGCGCAGGTTGCGCTCGATCTCGTACTTGTAGCAGAGCAGTTGCAGCTGTCCGCTGGCCATGAGGAACTTCTCTGCCTGCGAGGCCATCCCGTTCTGTGCGAGGAGGTCGCGGAAGATGTCGAAGTTATAGGCTTTGTAGGCGCCGGTATAGTCGGTGGTCTCGGAGAAGTCGGGGAAGGCGCACCACTGTCCCTGCTCGTGGGCAATGATGGGCGAGTTGTTGGGCGTCGTGCCTTTGTAGTTGCGTGGGAATTCTATCTGGCTGAGGTAGTCGTCGGACGACTGTGGGGCGCTGCGATCCCAGTCGAGGCCGCGTGCCCCGCCCTTGACGTGGAACTCGGAGCCGTCGTCCCAGGCCCATCCGCCGCCGACGCTGGCACCGCAGTAGACGCGTGTGGAGTCGTACTCGTGCATCTGCCGCACCCAGTCGTTGCAGTAGCGCACCCAGTCGCCCGCCGGCTCGTTGCCTGCCGCCATCATCACGAAGGAGGGGTGATGGCCGTATTCGTCGACGATGCGCTTCGACTCGTCCATCAGGTAGCGGTCGATGACCTGTCCGCTGCGCAGCTTCACCCCATGATTAGGCCACGTGGGCCCTTCGGGCTGGAGATAGAAGCCTACCTCGTCGGCTGCCTGGAAGGCGGCCTCGGGCGGACAGTAGCTGTGGAAGCGCATGTGGTTCAGCCCGTACTCCTTGCACTTGCGGAAAATGCGCAGCCACTCTTCCTTGTCGGTGGGAGGATAGCCTGTCTCGGGGAAGAGGCAGCTCTCGACCGTTCCGCGGAGGAAGAGGGGGCGGCCGTTGATCATCATCTGCCGGCCTTCGACGCTGATCTTCCGCAGCCCGAAGGTGGTCGTGTAGACATCCTCGCCTGCCTTGATGGTCAGCTGGTAGAGGTTGGGGCGGAACTCGTCCCACTGCTCTATATATTTCTTCATCTGGTACAGGTCGGAGTCACGCTCGATGCCTTTGGAATAGAACTCGAAGGTGACATCGTTCACACCCTCCACACTGTATCTGTGCGTCTGCAGGGCCTTGCCCGGCTTGCCGTTGATGATGGGTTCGATGCTGGCTTCGGCGTAATAGTCGTACATGGGGAAGACGCGCACCGTGGGGACGTGGTTTTCGAGCTTGACGTGAACCTTGACCTTCTTCAGGTCGGCAGAGGGTTCGATGCGCACTTGCCGGATGTTGAGCTTGTGCCATTGTGCCTGCAGCTCGATGCGGCCTGCGATGCCGTTCCAGTTGCCTTGTGTCTGGTCGGTGACGGAGTGGGAGTCCTCGCCGACGCCGACATTCTCGGTGCCGTTGTAGACGCGGATGCTGATCACGTTGTTCTTGCCGGCACGGACGAAGCTGGTGACGTCGTAGCGGTGGGGTGTGGAGAGCGATGTCTGATGGCCCACCTCATGACCGTTGACGAAGACGGTGGTCTCGATGTGTGGGCGCTCGAGGAAGAGGGTGATGCGGCGCCCCTTCCACTCCTTGGGCACGTAGACCTTCTTGCGATACCAGGCTGCTCCGACGTAGTGCTTCCTTGGCGTGAGGAAGAAGGGGAACTTCATCTTTCCCGTCTGGCGATACTGCTCCATGCGAGGGTTGAAGTAGAAGCTGGAGTCGTAGAGCGAGCCGGTCCACTGGGTCTTTGTCGAAAGCTCGTCGCCCTTGTCGTTTTCAATCATCGATCCGGGCAGTATCATGTAGTCGTCGTAGTGCTGACGGAGTGTGACGGTGACGGCGTCTTTCTTTTTCTTCCCCGTTGCGGGCTCGTCGCCCATGGCAAAGTCCCACGCCCCCTCGAGTCCAAGGATGAGCTGCGCGGAGCAGGGCTGGCTGCCTAGCAGGAAGGCGAGGATGGTTGCGAAGATGTATACTGTAGGTTTCATGATGGCAGGGCGTTTTGGTGTGATATCAGTCGAGGAGCAGCTCTACAGGACAGTGGTCGGAGCCCATGATCTGAGTGTGGATAGAGGCATCGCTGACGCGTGGGCGCAGGCGGTCGCTGACGACGAAGTAGTCGATGCGCCATCCGACGTTCTTCTGGCGGGCCTGAAAGCGGTAGCTCCACCAGGAGTAGGTCACCTCGTCGGGATGCTTCCAGCGGAAGGTATCGGTGAAGCCGCCCTGGAGCAGCTGTGTGAACTTTGCGCGTTCTTCGTCGGTGAAGCCGGCGCTGCGGCGGTTGGTCTTGGGATTCTTGATGTCGATCTCTTCGTGGGCAACGTTCATGTCGCCACAGACGATGACGGGCTTCTGGCTGTCGAGGCGTTTCAGGTAGGCCAGGAAGTCGTCTTCCCAGCGCATGCGGTAGTCGAGGCGCCGCAGCTCGTCCTGCGAGTTAGGGGTATAGACGTTGACGAGGAAGAATTCGGGCATCTCGAGTGTGATGACGCGCCCCTCGTGGTCGTGCTCGTCGACACCGATGCCGTAGCTGACGCTGAGGGGCTCCTGGCGGGTGAAGATGGCGGTTCCGGAGTATCCTTTCTTCTCAGCCGAGTTCCAGTACGATGTGTAGCCAGGGAAGGCGAGGTCGAGCTGTCCGGGTTGCATCTTCGTCTCCTGCAGGCAGAAGAAGTCGGCATCGAGCTCGCGGAAGATGTCGCTGAATCCCTTTCCCTCGCAGGCGCGTAGGCCGTTGACATTCCAACTGATGAGTTTTGTCATGCTTGCTGTCTTTTAAATGAAAAAAGAGAGCAGCCAGTGAAAGGACTGCCCTCTATGGCGTTTCTTTTTCGGGTGGAGGCGCGGGGCGCTACTTGGCGTAGGCCACGCTGCGTGTCTCGCGGATGACGGTGATCTTCACCTGTCCGGGATAGGTCATCTCGTTC
>CAMNHM010000089.1 GCA_946539475.1 uncultured Prevotellaceae bacterium
TGCTGGGCAACGACGTCGAGAAGGGCCTGCTGCCCGACGACCGCGAGCTGCTGGGACAGATGGTGGAGGACATCAGCTACAACAACGCCCGCCGTTACTTCAAGTTCTACTAGCCTTTCAAGGCATTCCTGAGCGATGAGAAAGCTTATCCTATCAATGCTCTGCCTACTGGCGCTGGCGGCCTGCAAGGGCAAGCAGCCGACGACGGTGGAATTCGACGACGAGCCGAAGGGTGAAATGAAGGCTGAAGTGAAGGACGAGCCGAAGAATGCCTTCGTCGGCAAATGGCAGGAAGAAGACGCCGGCGAGTCGCCACTATGCTTCGAGCTCACTACAGACGACGGACGGCTAGAGGTGGCGATGTTCGGATACTACGCTGCCAACAGCGAGTACGACGCCGAGGCAAGCATGCAGGACGGCTACCTGGTCATCGAAGCCAAAGGGCCACAAGGCACTATTGAGCTGTCGCTAGAGCCAACGGACGACGGTCGCCTCGAGGGAGGCATCGGGCTGACAGACAGCAACGGCAAGCAGGCCGACGGCATCATCACGATGAAACGGGGATGGCCCGAATGACGACAAAAGCGGCAAGAAGAAAGGCTGACGCCCAACTTTTTGCCGCTTATTCTTGCCAGTTTGGAAAATAATGCTTAATTTTGCAGGCAAATTTGCAAATAACGAGACAGAAATGAAGATTCAACGACTACTCCTCACCGCCGCCACAGCGCTCGTGCTCGCTGGCTGCGGAAGTACCAAAGACGTGCCATACTTCCAGAACGCCCAGGCGGTAGACCTCTCGCAGTCGGCATTCCTCTATGATGCGCGCATCATGCCAAAGGATCAGCTCACCATCACCGTGAGCACCATCAACCCCGAGGCTGCCGCACCGTTCAACATGACCGTCCCCACGCCCTATACCGTCAACCAGCGGTCGACCTACTCGCAGGCAATGCTTCAGACCTATCTGGTCGACAATCAGGGTATGATCAACTTCCCCATCGTCGGTGAGCTGAAGGTAGGAGGACTGACGAAGTCGGAGGCTGAGGCGATGATACAGCAGAAGATCCAGCCCTACATCAACAAGGACGAGAAGCCCATCGTCACCGTTCGCATGACGGGCTATCAGATATCAGTCATCGGAGAAGTCACACGACCAGGAACATTCACCGTCAGCCGCGAGAAGATCACCGTACTGGAAGCACTCGCACAGGCCGGCGACCTCACCATCTACGGACAGCGCAAGAACGTGCAGCTGATCCGCGAGGACGCCAACGGACAGAAGTCGATACACCTGCTCGACCTGACGGATGCCAACCTCATCAACTCGCCTTACTACTACATGCAGCAGAACGACGTCATCAACGTCACGCCCAACAAGGTGAAGGCCCAGAACTCCAGCGTGGGTAGCATGACGACGCTATGGTTCTCAGCAACGTCGATCCTTATCTCGCTGACGTCGCTGCTGTACAACATCCTGAAATAGAAAGAATCATCACTATAAGAGATTGGGTACGAAGCAATTCCCAGTCTCTTTTTCTTTAACGACAACACAAACCCGAAAAAAACGAAAAAACATGTGCGGAATTGTAGGATACATGGGTAAGCGCGAAGCCTTCCCCATACTCATCAAAGGACTGCGCCGACTGGAATATCGCGGATACGACAGCGCCGGCGTGGCACTCATCAGCGAGACTGGCGAGCTGAACGTCTACAAATCGAAGGGCAAGGTCGACAACCTCTGCGACTACTGCAACGACAAGGACGTCAGAGGTACCATCGGCATCGCCCACACACGATGGGCAACACACGGCGAGCCCTCCAGCCGCAATGCCCACCCTCACTACTCGGAGAGCCACAACCTGGCAATCATCCACAACGGCATCATCGAGAACTATGCCGACATCAAGGCGAAGCTTTTGAATAAAGGCGTACACTTCCAGAGCGATACCGACACTGAAGTGCTTGTACAGCTCATCGAGTACGTGAAGGAGCATAAGAAGATCGACCTGCTGACAGCCGTCCAGGTGGCACTCCACCAGGTGATTGGCGCCTATGCCATCGCCGTGCTCGACAAGAACGACCCCGACCAAATCATCGCTGCACGCAAACAGAGCCCGCTGGTGGTGGGCATTGGCGACGACGAGTTCTTCCTCGGCTCGGATGCCAGCCCCATCGTGGAATACACCGACAAGGTGGTCTATCTGGACGATGGGAATATCGCCGTCATCCGTCGTGGCGAGGACCTTCACGTGGTGAGCATCCTCGGAAAGGAACAGGAGCTGAATGTGAAGACGGTCGACATCAACCTGGGACAGATTGAGAAAGGCGGCTATCCGCACTTCATGCTGAAGGAAATCTTCGAACAGCCAGAGTGCCTGACTAACTGCATGCGCGGACGCATCAACGTGGAAGCCGACCACGTCACACTCTCGGCACTCATCGACTATCGCCGCCAGTTGCTCAACGCCAAGCGCATGGTCATCGTAGCATGCGGCACATCATGGCATGCCGGGCTGATAGGCAAGCAGATCATCGAGTCGCTATGCAGGATACCCGTCGAGGTGGAGTATGCCTCGGAGTTCCGCTATCGCAACCCTGTCGTGGGCAAGGACGACGTCGTCGTGGCCATCAGCCAGAGCGGTGAGACAGCCGACACGCTGGCTGCCGTACAGCTGGCAAAGGAGAAGGGAGCCTTCATCTATGGTGTTTGCAACGCCATCGGGTCGTCTATCCCACGTGCCACCGACACTGGCACCTATATCCATGTAGGTCCTGAGATCGGTGTGGCATCGACGAAAGCATTTACTGGGCAGGTGACCGTCCTGACGATGATCGCCCTGGCAATGGGCGAAGCAAAGGGAACGGTCGACCGCAACGAATACCTGCGCATCGTGAAAGGCCTGAGCGAGATACCCGATAAAATCCGCGAGGTGCTGAAGACCAACGACCGCGTGGCTGACCTCGCCCGTACGTTCACCTATGCCCACAACTTCCTCTACCTTGGGCGCGGATACTCCTATCCCGTAGCCCTCGAGGGAGCGCTGAAGCTGAAGGAGATCAGCTATATACACGCCGAGGGATATCCTGCTGCAGAGATGAAGCATGGCCCCATTGCGCTGATCGACAGCGACATGCCCGTCGTGGTCATCGCTACCCATAACGCGATGTACGAGAAGGTGCTTTCGAACATCCAGGAGATCAAAGCCCGACAGGGGCGCGTCATCGCACTGGTGAGCCGTGGCGACGACACCATCGCGAAGATTGCCGACGAGGTGATAGAGCTGCCCGACGTGCTGGAGTGCCTTGAGCCCCTGGTTGCCACCATTCCCCTGCAATTGCTGGCTTACCATGTCGCCGTGTGCAAGGGCAAGAATGTCGACCAGCCCCGCAACCTGGCGAAGAGCGTCACCGTGGAATAACAGCCGTAAGGTGAAGGGCCACGAGCCGTAAGGTGAAGGGCCATCAGCCGTAAGGTGAAGGGCCATCAGCCGTAAGGTGATAAGCGACGAGCCGTAACCCCATACATCATGGGATTACGGCTCGTAACGTAGGGGGGTGAATGGCGAAAAGGTCAGATGTTGGGCTCGTCCCAGATCTTCGTAGCCGTACAGCTGACGGTCGTCTTCTGGTTGCCGGCGCGCAGCACGAAGTCGCCCTCTTCCAGCGTCCAGCGCCCGTCGGCTCCCACGAATGCCATGCTCTTGGCTGGCAGGCGGAAGGTGACGGTTTTCGTCTCGCCCGCCTCAAGGCTCACCTTCGTGAAGTCGCGCAGGCGCTTGTTATCGGGGGTGAGCGAGGCAACGACGTCGCTCGCGTAGAGCAGCACGGCCTCCTTGCCGGCTCGGCTGCCTGTATTCTTCACGTCGACCTGGACGGTCAGCACATCGCCGGAGGTGAACTGCCGACGGTCGACGCGCAGGTTGGAATACTCAAACGTCGTGTACGACAGCCCATAGCCAAAGGGCCATAGCAGCGACACCTTGGCATCGTAGTTGTAGGCGCCAGCCATCGTGCCCACCTCCTCCGACACCTTATAGTCGTAGTTAGCCAGCGAGTTGATCTCGCGGGGATAGGTGTAAGGCATCTTTGCTGAGAAGTTAGCATCGCCGGAGAGCAGGTTGGCAAGGGCATCAGCACCATAGTTACCTGGCAGGAAAACATGGACGACAGCCTTCGCAAGGGGTTCAATGTCGGTGATCAGGCGGGGACGGCCCTCGTTGAGCACAAGGATGATGGGCTTGCCCGTCTTGGCAAGTGCCTTCACCAGCGAGCGCTGGTTCTCCGACAGCCAGAGGTCTGTCAGGTTGCCTGGCGTCTCACAGTAGCTGTTCTCGCCAATGCAGGCAATGATGACGTCGGCCTGGGCTGCAGCGCTGACGGCTTTATCAATCTGAGGAGCGTGCTCCTCCCAGTACTGCCCGCGTTCGTTGTAGGTGACGCCCTGCTCAAGGATGATGTTCTCCTTGCCGTACTTCTCGCAGAGAGCCTCATAGATGGTGTTGTACTGCACGGCCAGATCCTCAGCGTTCGACCCCTGCCAGGTGTAGCTCCAGCCTCCGTTCAGGCAACGCATCTGGTTGGCGTTGGGCCCTGTCAGCAAGATCTTCTTCCCCTTTGCCAGAGGCAGCACGCCGCCCTCGTTCTTCAGCAGCACCTCGCACTCCTCGGCAGAGCGGAGAGCCTTGGCAGCATGCTCGGCCGAGCCGTATTTCTCGTATCCCTTGCCTCCCGTGTTTGGCTGGTCGAAGAGTCCCAGACGATATTTCACACGGAGGATGCGGCGCACGGCGTCGTCGATACGCTCCATCTTCACCTTGCCCTCCTGGACAAGTTCCTTCAGCAGGGCACAGAAGTCGACGCTATAGGGATCCATCGACATGTCGACGCCAGCATTGATAGCGATGCGGATGGCATCCTTCTTGTCCTTTGCGACATGCTCGCGCTGGAACAGATTGTTGATGTCTGCCCAATCGGTGACAATCATGCCGTCCCACTGCAGGTCGTCCTTCAGCCACTTCGTCAGGTATTCATAGCTGGCGTGGACGGGCATGCCGTTGATACTGCCCGAGTTGACCATCAGCGTCAGGGCACCTGCCTGAATAGCTGCCTTGAAGGGCTCGAAATATTTTTCGCGCAGCATCTGAGGCGATACGTAGGCCGGAGTGCGGTCCTTGCCAGTGAAGGGGGCGCCGTAGGCGAAGTAGTGCTTGATGCAGGCTGCCACGTTGTAGCGTCCCAGATGGTTGGGATCGTCACCCTGATAGCCCTTGATCTCGGCCTCGGCCATGCGGGCATTGACGATGGGATCCTCGCCAAAGCTCTCCCAGATACGGCTCCAGCGAGGGTCGCGACCCAGGTCGGTGACGGGATTGTAGACCCACGGGCAGTTTCCAGCGCGACTTTCGTAGGCGGTGATTTCCGCACCCGTACGAGCCAGCTCCGTATTGAACGAGGCAGCAAGGTTGATGGGCTGCGGGAAGAGGGTGCCTGCCTGCGAGTAGGTGACGCCGTGGTTGTGGTCCAGTCCGTAGATGTCGGGGATGCCGAGGTACTTCATCGACTTCTCCTGTATGAGCCGTATCCACTGTTGCCACTGCTCAACGCTGTGGGCACGCGTACCCGGAGCATTGAGGATGCTGCCCACCTTCCACTTCGAGAGGCAGGTGTCGAGTGTCGTCTCGTTCAGCTGCCACTTCCTGTCAGGGCCATAGCTGCCCATGATGTCGAAGTTCAGCTCCAGCATCTGTCCGACCTTCTCGTCAAGCGACATCTGGCTGAGTTTCGTTTCAATCTTTTTCTCGATAGCTGCATCGCGAGGGATGGCAGGCTTTGTCTGGGCCATGGCAAATGCGCCAAAGGACATCAGCATGGCAGAAAGGAATAGTTTTTTCATCGTCATTAGTTATCTATTGGTGATTTATGCTGCAAAGGTACAAAATAATTCATAATTCACAACCCATATTTCATAAATATTTCGTACCTTTGCAGCATGATTGACGGAAAGAAGACGCTATTGGGGCTCACGGCAAGCGAGTTGCGAGCCGTCAGCACACAGATGGGACTGCCTGCCTTCACGGGCGGGCAGATAGCGAAGTGGCTTTACGACAAGCATGTGACAAGCATCGACGAGATGACCAATCTCTCGAAAGCCGCCCGGCAGCGACTCGCCGACGAGTACGTCGTTGGTGCGCGTGAGCCCATCGCCAGCCAACAGTCTGTCGACGGCACAGTCAAGTACCTCTTCCCCGTCAGCTGTTCCGATGCCGCTACCACCCCCACCCCGCCCAAGTTTGTAGAGACCGTCTTCATACCCGACGACGATCGCGCCACACTTTGCGTCAGTTCGCAGGTAGGCTGCAAGATGAACTGCCACTTCTGCCAGACGGGTAAACAGGGCTTCGAAGGCAACCTCACCGCTGCCGACATCCTCAACCAGATATACTCCCTGCCCGAGCGCGACCGCCTGACAAACGTCGTCTTCATGGGACAGGGCGAGCCCATGGACAATCTCGATGCCGTGCTACGCGCGACACAGATACTGACGGCCCCCGACGGCTATGCGTGGAGCCCCAAGCGCATCACGGTGAGCAGCGTGGGAGTGAAGTCGAAGCTGAAACGATTCCTCGACGAGAGCCAATGCCACGTTGCCATCTCGATGCACTCCCCACTCCATGAGCAACGCCTCAGCCTGATGCCTGCCGAACGGGCGATGCCCGTCAGCGAGGCGGTAGAGCTGCTCCGCCAATACGACTTCACCCACCAGCGCCGCTGCTCGTTTGAGTACATCTGCTTTGGCGGCCTGAACGACTCACTGGCACACGGACGAGAGATCGTCAAGCTGGTTCGCGGACTGGAATGTCGCATCAACCTGATCCGCTTCCATGCCATACCCGACGCTCCCGACCTGCCACCCACCGACCCGCAGCGCATGGAGCAACTGCGCGACTACCTCACACAGCACGGTGTGTTCGCCACCATACGCGCCAGCCGGGGAGAGGACATCCTGGCTGCCTGCGGACTATTATCAACTGCATATAACAACCAATAACCCCATAAACACCAAGAAATGGAAGACAAGAAAATAAGAGTGGCCATCACCCACGGCGATACCAACGGAGTGGGCTACGAAGTGATATTCAAGGCATTCGAAGATCCCGCCATGCTCGAACTCTGCACACCCATCATCTATGGCTCCCCAAAGCTGGCTGCCTATCATGGCAAGGCACTGGGAATGGAGGCACAGTTCACCATTATCAACCGCGCCAGCGATGCCCGCGAGGGAAAGCTGAACCTGCTGACCACCATCGAGGAGGAGGTAAAAGTTGACCTCGGTATTCCTACGCCGGAGGCGGGGCAGGCTGCAAAGGCAGCGCTCGACCGCGCACTGGCCGACTTCAGCACTGATGCCTACGACGTGCTCGTCACGGCGCCTATTGCGAAGAACAGCATCCGCGGTTTCGACGGTCACACATCCTACATCACGCAGCACCTGGAGGGCGATGCCCACGGGCTGACCATCCTCGTCAGCGACAACCTTCGCGTGGCACTGGTCACCAACAACGTGCCTCTGAAGGCTGTGGCCGAGACCATCACCAAGCAGAAAATTGTGGAGAAGGCGAAGATCTTCCACGAGTCGCTTCGCCGCGACATGCGCATTGCCAATCCGCGCATCGCCATCCTCGCTCTCAACCCCAGAGGCGGAGAGGATGGCGTACTGGGCGATGAGGAGCAGGAGATGATACGCCCGGCCATCGAGGAGCTGGCAGGACAAAGCATACAAGCATTCGGCCCCTACCCTGCCGACGATTTCTTCGGTGATGGAAGCTACGCACAGTTCGACGGCGTACTGGCCATGTACCACGACCAGGGGCAGACGCCGTTCAAGGCACTGACGTCCATCAGCGACGACAAGGGGGTGCGCGTAACGGCCGGACTGCCACTCGTACGCACTGCACCTGCCCACGGAGCCTGCTTCAACCTCGCCGGACAGGGACGCATGGAAGCCGACTCCATGCGCCACGCCATCTACGAGGCCATCGACATTTGGCGCAACCGTCGCGACTACGATGCACCGATGAGCAATCCGCTGCCTAAGCTCTACCACGAAAAGCGCGACGACAGCGAGAAGGTACGCTTCAACGTGCCACGCGAGAAGCACGACGACAGGAAAGAGGAGAAGAACGAGCCGACGGAAGAGTGAAGAAGAAATACCAAAACGGGTTCCTCATCTTCGGACTGGTAGTACTGGCGCTGATGGTGAGCCAGTTGGACTTCAAAGAGGTCTGGGAAGGCATACAGCGCGCTGGCTACTGGTTTCTGGCCGTGGTGCTGCTATGGGCAGTGCTCTACGTCTTCAACACGGCTGCCTGGTGGGTCATTATCAAAAGTGGAAAGAAGCATCGCTGTGTCGACGACCGGCAAGAGAAGCGGTTTACCTTCATCTGGCTCTACAAAATCACCATCTCAGGGTTCGCCCTTAACTATGCCACTCCGGGTGGACTCATGGGCGGCGAGCCCTATCGCATCATGGCGCTATCACCATATATCGGCACCGAGAGGGCCACGTCGAGCGTGCTGCTCTACGTCATGACGCACATCTACTCGCACTTCTGGTTCTGGCTGTTGTCATGCGTGCTCTATGTGCTTACACAGCCTATGAACATCCCGATGGCATTGCTGCTGGCATGCGTGGCATGCTTCTGCATCACAGCCATCTGGTTCTTTCTGAAAGGCTATAAGCGTGGCATCGCCGTCAGTGGCATGCGCATCCTGAGTCACATCCCCTTTGTCAAGAAGTGGGCGAAGCGGTTCTTCGAGAGCCATGCTGAGCAGCTCTCGACCATCGACCGCCAGATTGCTGCTCTTCACGGGCAGGATCCGCGCACATTCTTCATCGCCGTGATGCTGGAACTGACCTGCCGCGTAGTGTCGGCACTCGAGATTTTCTTCATCCTGCTGGTCATCATGCCGTCAGCCAACTACCTGCAGTGCATCCTCATACTGGCGTTCACCTCACTCTTCGCCAACCTGCTGTTCTTCATCCCCCTACAGCTGGGCGGACGCGAGGGCGGCTTCCTGCTTTCGGCCAAGGGACTGAGCATCGGAGCGCGCGAAGGAATCTTCGTAGCTCTGCTCGTACGTCTGCGCGAGCTCATCTGGACAGCCATCGGACTGCTACTCATCAAGCTGGAGAAGAGGCAGAAGTAAAGGTCTTTCCTGCCGTTTAAGACTGCTACCAGTTGCACCTGGCCTTACCCGCGGAAGAAGCTCTCGCGTTTCATCTTCGTATCGAAGCACCATTTCACGGCATTGGGGAAATGGCACATCAGACGCAGTAGGAAGAAACCTGCAGCGCTGACGAACAGACGCGAGAATATCACCTCTTTCTTCATCTTGCGGAACACATCGCGGTTTGTCTCGCTGAAGCGTCTGTTCTCCGTGATGGCTTCCACGGCATGATAAGCCGTCTTGAAGGCATCGTAGAGTCCCTCGCAGGACAGTCGGTTGGCAAATCCGCCGGCATCTCCAATAAGAATCATGTGCTCGTGCAGGGGATAGTCGTTCGACAGGTAGATGTAGGCCCCACGTATCTTTCCTACAGGAATGTGCATGTCGTTCATCACCTGACGGAAACGTGCAGGCGTCGTACTGTTGTCGCCAAAGCCAACGACGTCGTGCGTACCGTTGGGCATGCGGAAGAAGTAGCCTCCACGGTCGTACTGACGCGAGAGTCCGACGACGATGTCGTTCGTAGTGTCGAACGCCCCTCCCTCCATATATTGCTCCATGGCGATGATGCCCTTATCGGAACGACCCGTCAGGTGACGGCGTACAAAGCTGTTCGAGCCATCAGCTCCGATAAGATACTCGCAGAGTACCTGCTCGCCCGACTTCATCGTGACGACGATGTGCCCGTCGGCAAGCTCCTCAATACGGGCAGGACTATCCTTCCGGAAGCACCCGCCTTTCGATAGATAATAGTTCAGCAGCGTGTTGTCCAGCTCACGACGCTTCGTAATGCGAATCTCCATCTCGGAGTCGAACTCACAGCACTGCCTACCGTCGAGCAACAGGCGCAGATGCTTCACGGCATGATAGTCGTACCTCACATCGGGCAAGAGATGCTCAAGCAGCTTCCAGGCTTTCGGTGACAAACCGCCACCGCAGATCTTATCACGAGGGAAAACGGCATGATCAACTACCACGCAGCCGATACCTGCCTTCAGCAACAGGCTGCCACAGACAGAGCCTGCCGGGCCGCCTCCGATAATGAGGACTTTCGTTTCTGTCATGCCAAGCAATTTGTTCAAAAAGCCCCCCAACCGCTTTCTTACGGCTGGAGGGCTCGTCGTATTCGGAAATGCCTTACTCCTTGTCGAGCAGGATCTTCATCATCTCAACGGCAGCCTTGGCAACGCTGGTGCCAGGACCGAAGATGGCAGCAACGCCTGCCTTGTAGAGGAAGTCGTAGTCCTGAGCGGGGATGACACCACCGGCGATGACCATGATGTCCTCACGACCCAGTTTCTTCAGCTCCTCGATAAGCTGCGGGATGAGCGTCTTGTGACCGGCAGCCAGCGACGAGGCACCCACCACGTGGACGTCGTTCTCGACAGCCTCGCGGGCTGCCTCCTCGGGAGTCTGGAACAGCGGACCCATATCCACGTCGAAGCCACAGTCGGCATAGCCCGTAGCTACTACCTTTGCTCCACGATCGTGACCGTCCTGACCCATCTTGGCAATGAAGATACGCGGGCGACGGCCTTCCTTCTCAGCGAACTCGTCAGTCAGCTTGCAAGCCAACTCAAACTCGCTGTCGTTCTTTGATTCTGAACTGTACACGCCTGAAATTGTTCTGATTACTGCTTTATAACGACCCACGATCTTTTCGCAGGCATCACTGATCTCACCCAGCGTACAACGCAGCTGAGCTGCCTTCACGGCGAGGTCGAGAAGGTTGTTCTCGCTCTTGCGACCCTCGTTGAAGTCACGCACACAGTCGGTGATGGCCTTCAGGGCAGCCTGGCAGGCAGCCTCGTCGCGTGTGGCACGCACCTGCCTGAGGCTCT
>CAMNHM010000090.1 GCA_946539475.1 uncultured Prevotellaceae bacterium
CCACTGCATCACGTTCAACTCGAAGGCCCACCTCGTCGGGCAGTTCCTGCTGCGAACCAATCGCCGCAACGTTCAGATCATGGGCTACGACATGGTGCCCAAGAACGCGGAGTGCGTGCGACAGGGAAGCATCTCCTTCCTCATCGCGCAGCATGCCTACATGCAGGGCTATTCGTGCGTCATCACGCTCTTCGAGGCTATCGTGCTACGCAAGGAGGTGACGCCCGTCAACTACATGCCGATAGAACTCCTGACAAAGGAGAACATAGATTTCTACAGGCGCATGAACATAGGATAGACACACGCTTCCGACGACGAAGCGACAAGCATCGGCAAAAAAGACGCTCAGGCAGCTGGTGCTACGGACGACGGTAACAGACCATCAGGGTGTTGCCGTCGTAGTCTTTTCGCTCCACGCCTCCCAGGCGGGCGGGCAGCTGGGGAGCCCGTGTACCTCCGCTGACGGTGATGGGGGCTGTCTCCACCCGAATCTCGTCCCAAAGATCCTGCACGAGGAACGACTCCAGCGTCTTGCGCCCTCCCTCGACGATGAGCGACTGGATGTTGTGGTGATAGAGGCTCTCGAGGTTCAGGGGATGCCGGCGGTCGATGACGAGGCGACGCGGCGACGGCCCCACCCAGTAGCGCACGTTCAGCTGCGGATGCTCGCGCTCGTCGGTGACGCGCCCCACGAGGATGGCGTCCTCCTCAGCGCGCAGCTTGTGGGAGAGCATGCGGGTGTAGTCGTTGGAGATGGCAAGTGCCCGTCCGTTGTCGTCGATGAAGCCATTCGCCGTCTGTGCCCATTTCAGGATGATATAGGGTCGATGCAGGCGATGGAAGGTGAAGAAGCGGCGGTTCAGCCTTCGGCACTCCTCTTCCAGACAGCCCACCGTGACGTCGATGCCCGCCTCGCGCAGTCGGGCCACTCCCCTACCCTGCACCTCGGCAAACTCGTCGATGCAGCCCACGACGACACGACGCACGCCCTTGCTGACGATCAGGTCGGCACACGGTGGCGTCTTGCCGTAGTGGGAGCAGGGTTCCAGCGAGACATAGAGCGTCGACAGCCGGAGCAGCGGCTCATCCTCGCGCCGCACGGCAGCAAAGGCATTCACCTCGGCGTGTCCTTCGCCACAGCGCACGTGATAGCCCTCGCCGATAATCCGGCCTCCACAGCCCTGGGGCTTCTGGTCGTTGCCGCCGACGCTATCGTCGGGAGCCACAATGACGGCTCCCACCATTGGGTTGGGCTTCGCGTTCTGTCGCCCGCAGCGAGCCAGTTGCAGGCAGCGGCGCATGTAGGTCTCGTCTGTCTCAATCATCTTTTTTATGGTTTCAGAGGTTGAGATGCCCCCCGAGGGGAGGGGCACCTGCCGGTTTTTAGTCCATTTCCTCGTCGGCCTCGTAGCCGCCCATCTCGCGAATGGCATTCTTCAGCATGGTGTGCTGACGGTAGAGGTGGTTGACGGCTTCCTCGCCCTGCGTGTAGTCGTGCATGGGGCTCTTCAGGAAGAACGAGAGGAAGCGCTGCGTGCCCCAACGGCCTGCGCGCTGGGCCAAATCGATGAGCAGGCAGAGGTCGAGGCAGACGGGTGCTGCCAGGATGCTGTCGCGACAGAGGAAGTTGATCTTGATCTGCATCGGATAGCCCATCCAGCCACGAATATCAATATTGTCCCACGACTCTTTGTTGTCGTTGCGGGGAGGATAGTAGTTGATGCGCACCTTGTGGTAGTAGTCGGAGTAGAGCTCCGGCTGCTCGTCGGCCTTGAGGATGGTCTCCAGCGTCGAGAGCTTCGACACCTCCTTCGTGTGGAAGTTGGCGGGCTCGTCGAGCACCAGGCCGTCGCGGTTGCCCAGGATGTTGGTCGAGAACCATCCCTCGAGTCCCAGGCAGCGGGTGCCGATGATGGGTGCGAAGCCGCTCTTGACAAGCGTCTGGCCGGTCTTGAAGTCCTTGCCGGCGATAGGCATGCGCGTCTGCTCGGCAAGCTCCCACATGGCGGGAATATCGACGGTGGTGTTAGGAGCTCCCATCACGAACGGGCAGCCTTCCTTCAGGGCAGCGTAGGCATAGCACATCGAAGGAGCGACGTGGGTGCGGTCGTCGGCTTTCATGGCTGCCTCGAGTGCCTCCAGCGTGTAGTGCACGTCGTTGTCGACAGGGACGTAGATCTCGGTCGAGGCGGCCCAGAGCACCACCACCCTGTCGCACTGCTTTTCCTGGCGGAAGCGACGGATGTCGTCGCGCAGCATCTCCACCATCTGCCAACGCGAGGGAATGGCGCCGTCGACGGTCTTGACATTGTCGCCGTCCAGACGACGGGCGTAGTTCTTGTCGAAGGCAGCCTTCATCGGCACGATCTGCTCCAGCTCGTCGCGCACGGGGTCGATGTCTTTCCGGGTGAGCACCTCAGCATAGACAGCTGCCTGATAGGCATTCTGGGGATAGACGTCCCAGCAGCCGAAGACAATGTCGTCGAGCTGAGCCAGGGGCACGATGTCGGCATACTTCAGATACTTCTTCGCGTCGCCACGTCCCACGCGTACCTTGTCGTACTGCGTCATCGCTCCGATAGGCTTCGTCAGCCCGCGACGCGCCATCAGCACGCCAGTCATAAAGGTGGTTGCCACTGCGCCGTTGCCGACGACTAAGATTCCCAATTTGCCGGTTGCCGGCTTCACTTGTAGATTTTCCATTATGAATAGTTTAATTAATATGCTCGATGATCATTACGGCATCCACAATAATGCTGCAAAATTAAGGAAAAAAACGAAGAAACGCTTCTTTCGTTAAGAGTTTTTATACCTTTAGGACAACTTTTGCGGAGAAAAAAGACGAGAACTTCATATTTAATGAAAATTATTTCGTACCTTTGCTCCCACTATGAGCTACGAAGAACTGTGGAAGCCCCTCGAAGGCCTCTACGGCAGCGGCGAGGCGAAGGCTGTCGTGAGACTGTTGCTCGAAGAGCTGTTCGGGCTGACGCTGACCGATATTGTCGGCGGAAGCGTGGAACGGCTGTCGCCGCAGCAGCAGGAGCAGCTATGCTCGCTGTCAGCGCGGCTGCAGCAGGGCGAGCCCGTACAGTATGTGCTGGGGCGTGCGACGTTCTGCGGAAGGGAGTTTTGCGTCAGCCCCGCCGTGCTGATCCCCCGTCCGGAGACGGAGGAGCTTTGTCGATGGGTGGTCGACGACAGCCGAAAGGCAGCCTGCCCGTCGGAAGAGCACGACGGCAGTCGCCCAGCCGCCTTCGCGCCGGAAGTGCTCGACGTAGGAACGGGCAGCGGATGCATCGCCTGCACACTGGCTGCCGACATCAACGGCGCCAACGTGACGGCGTGGGACATCTCTGACGCCGCACTGCAGACAGCGACGGGGAATGCCCGCCGCCTCAACGTCAGGCTCTCCCTGGAGAAGGTCGACGCCCTGTCGCTGCCCACACATCATTCCAGGTGGGACATCATCGTCAGCAACCCGCCATACGTATGCCACAACGAGCGAAGCGGCATGCTGCGCAACGTGCTCGACTACGAGCCGCAGCTGGCACTCTTCGTGCCCGACGACGACCCGCTGCTGTTCTATCGCAGCATCACCAGCTATGCCTCCCTGGCGCTGCGACCCGGCGGATGCCTCTACTTCGAGATCAATCCGCTCTTTGCCGACCAGACGGCGGCCCTCGTCGGCGGGCAGGGATTCAGCGACGTCGTTCTAAAAAACGACCCATACGGAAAACAACGATTCATCAGAGCATGCAAGGAAAAAGAGAAATGACAGGCCAGCAGGCCTATACGAAGCTGACCGCCCTCTGCGCCCGCAGCGAGCACTGCCAGCACGAGATGCTGGAGAAGATGCGGCAGTGGGGCGTCAGCGAAGAGGATCAAGCCAGCGTCATGCAGCGACTCGTCGGCGAGCGATATGTCGACGACGAGCGCTTTGCCCGTGCCTTCGTTGCCGACAAGGTGCGTTACAACAAGTGGGGGCGCCGCAAGGTGGAGCAAGCACTATGGTTAAAGCATGTCGACAAAGACATCTGCCAGCGGGTGCTCGACGAGGTCGGCGACGAGGAGTATGTCGACATCCTCCGCCCGCTGCTGCGCCAAAAGCGGCGCCAGACAAAGGCTCAGAGCGAGTACGAGCTGACGGGCAAGCTCATCCGCTTCGCCCTCAGCCGAGGGTTTACGATGGACATCATCCGGCAATGCATCGAAGTTGAGGATGAAGACGAGTTTTCTGACTAGGCTGTTCGACACGGTGTCGCCACGCACCTGCGCCGCTTGCGGACGACGTCTGACGGTCGACCAGACGTTCCTTTGTACAAGATGCTATCACGACATTCCCTTGACGCATCTTGAAGACCATCCGTACGACAACCCAATGGCACGGCTGTTCTGGGGAAAGATTCCCATAGAGCGTGCCGCGGCCTATTTCTACTTCTACCCTCACTCTGAGCACGGGAACATCATCTACGACATGAAGTATCGCGGTCGCCCCGAGATAGCCCAACTACTAGGAGCAATGGCGGCACGGCGATTTGCCGAGAAAGGCTTCTTCGACGGCATCGACGCCATCATTCCCCTGCCTGTCACCAGACGGCGCTTTTGGCAACGGGGCTACAACCAAAGCGTCGAGATAGCAAGGGGCATCAGCAGCGTGACGGGCATGCCCATCCTCACCGACGCCGTCAGACGGACGAAATTCACCGTCAGCCAGACCACGATGCACGGTGAGGACCGGCAACGCAACGTAGAGGGCGCGTTCCTGCTGAAGGATCAGCAGCGGCTGGCGGGGCTTCACGTACTGCTTGTCGACGACATCATCACCAGCAGTGCCACCACACTCTCCTGCGGACGCGAGCTGGCAAAGGCCCCCGGCGTCAGAATCAGCATCATGTCGATGGGGCTGACAAGAGTCGGCTAGCATCCTCACCTGAGAACCTTCCTGTCGCCCACGATCATCACCCCGTGCTGAGCCAGCGGCTGACGGATGCCCTGCAGCGACCAGACCTTGCCGGCAGGCTTCTGAAACGGCTTCCCCACAGTTTGCACCGAGAGCGGAGCAGCATCGTCGCCCTTGCCGGTAGGAGCCTGGCTGAAGCTGCTGATGCAGATACGGTCCAGGCAGGCACCGTCCTCACGACTGGCTATCGACAGGCGGTGCTTGCCGGGCGAGAGCGTAAACACTGGCTTTGCACCATCGTCGACATACGATGCGAGGTCGAGCCACTGCCACTGTCCGCTGGTCATGATGCCATTTACTCGGGAGTAGCCCTGATCGTCGATCTTGATGTAGTAGGAGTCGTCGTCATACGATGCACAGCTCACGCGCGCGAACAGATAATATTCTGCCTCCTGCGTGGTCGTAAACTCGGCCTCGAGGTAGCATCTCTTGTCAGTAGGCAGCGAAGAATTGTTCACCGTCGTCTCCAGGTATTTTCCGCCAGAGGCGCCCTCGCTGTCGACCACCCGATAGGCAGTGCCCACGGCAGGGTCGACCATCTCCTCAGCTTCTATCCACACCTGCTCCGTACCGCTCTTCGGATCGACATATTCAGGATTGTCCGTACGCACGAAGAGGCCCGGGTCGATGCTCCTGCCCATGTCCTCATACCCCTGAGCATTGGGATGCAGCCAGTCGTTCTGATAGAGGTATTTGCTCTGAAGGGCCAGCGTGTCGGCAGGGTCGCGCATCAGAAGGTCGAAGTCAATGACTCCGTCGACCACGCCGCCCGTGCGTATCCAGTCGTTCAGCTTCTTCCGCCCTGCCTCGTGATCGGCTGAGAAGTAGTTGTTGTTCTTGAAAGGGGTGATCGTGGCACCATACACCCAGATACCCAGGCGATGGGCCTCGCTGACCATATTCTTATACGCCGCAATGATGTTGTTGGCCGTCTGAACGCCACTGCGAGCCGACCCAAGGTCGTTGACGCCCTCGAACAGGATGATGTACTTCACGCCAGCCTGCTGCAGACAGTCGCGGTCGAAACGGCTCACAGCCGTCGGTCCCAGGCCGCCAGCCAGCACGCAGTTGCCGCCGATGCCAAGGTTCAGCACGCCGACGTCCTTCGTGCGCTCGTCCTCGAGCAGCGAGCGCGAGAGGACGTCAGCCCAACGGTTCTGCTCGTTCGTCGTACTGCCGCGCCCGTCGGTGATGGAATTGCCCAGGATGGCCACTGCCCTGGAGGCATCGCCGACGAGCACATCGATACCACAAATGGTGTACCAGTGCTCGGTGGTGGCGGCATTGGCGAAGTCGCTGGTGTTGCCTGCCACGAGATACGACGTCGTGCGGCTGCCCGGATGCCCCGTCACGCTGCTATTGCTACAACTGCCGTAGTGGATGGTGATGGCAACATTCTGGCGCGGAGTCAAGCTGAAGGCGACGGCATCCGACGTCACCATCGCGCCTGCTGCCAGCGTCACGCTACGACTGCCGCCAAAGGTGACAGCCGTCGTCGTCGACTCGTCGATAGCGCTGCTGCTGCCGCTACTCTTGGCCAAGGCAATCTCTACGCCCCTCACCTCGGTGGAGCTCGTGCTGTACTCGTTCGACAGCTTCAGACGGAGCGTCTCACCACCTATCGACACCTGCACGATCTGACGCAGGCTGTTGCCCGACAGGCGGGGCTGAGGAGGAAGGTTGTGCTGCTCAACCAGCTGCTGGGCGGTGGTCCACGTGCCCACCCACTTGTCGGCCTTTGCCGACACCACTACTGCCATCAGCGACAAAAGCATAACGGCATTTCTAGCATACGATTTCATACCTAACTACTGACTTTAATTGATCCAATATGAAAAATATGGCACAAAGATACAACATTTCGTCGGATTTTTCGTACCTTTGCACAAAATTTTTTTATCAACATGGACAATATCAAGAAAATCTTCGCACAAAAGTTGCTCGAGGTGAAGGCAGTCAAGCTGCAGCCCAACGAGCCGTTCACATGGGCCTCCGGATGGAAGTCGCCCATCTATACAGACAATCGCAAGACGCTCTCCTTCCCCTCGCTGCGGTCGTTCGTCAAGCTCGAGCTCTGCCATCTCGTCCAGGCTCACTTCCCAGAGGCCGAGGCAGTGGCAGGCGTCGCCACGGGTGCCATCGCACAGGGTGCCCTCGTTGCCGACCAGCTGGGGCTGCCCTTCAGCTATGTCCGTCCGAAGCCGAAGGATCACGGCATGGGCAATCAGATTGAGGGCGAGATAGCCAAAGGTGCCAAGGTCGTCGTCGTCGAAGACCTCATCAGCACGGGCGGCTCGTCGCTGAAAGCCGTACAGGCGCTGCGCGACTATGGCGTCGAGGTAATCGGCATGGTGGCATCCTTCACCTACGGATTCCCGGTGGCTGAAGAGGCCTTCCGCGAGGCCGGCGTGCAGCTGCTGACGCTGAGCGACTACGAGCATGTAGTGGCCGAGGCTGTCGCAACGGGATACATCACGCCCCAGGAGCAGCCCGTACTGGCAGCATGGCGGCAGAACCCTGCCGAGTGGAACAGATAAGTTTTCCTTCCCCCCAAAAACCTAAATTGTCATCATCCCACTATGAGCAAATACGAAAGTAAGGTACATCAGGTGCCATACCCACAGACAACGGTATATAGCGCCGTCAGCGACCTCAACAGTCTCGCTCGCATCCGCGACAGCGTGCCCGGCGACAAGATTCAGGAATTCACCTTCGACAGCGACACCGTCAGCATCAGCGTCCCCCCCGTAGGCAACATCAGCCTTCGCATCATAGAGCGCGAGGAGCCGTCGTGCGTGAAGTTCGAGACGGCGCAGTCGCCACTGCCCTTCAACCTCTGGATACAGGTGTTGCCTGTCGACGAGCTGACATCGAAGCTGAAGGTCACCCTCAAGGCCGACATTCCCTTCTTCCTACAGGCCATCGCCAATGGCCCGCTGCAGGAGGGGGTCGACAAGGTGGCCGAGGCACTAGCACTCATCCCCTACGAACAGAAGCCATGAAACTCTGGGAAAAAGACTTTGAGATCAACAGCGAGATAGAACGCTTCACCGTTGGTCGC
This sequence comes from uncultured Prevotellaceae bacterium, assembly GCA_946539475.1. Next base: position 8,025 of record CAMNHM010000090.1, read on the forward strand.
GACCGCGAGATGGACCTCTATCTTGCACCCTACGACGTGCTGGGCTCGATGGCCCACATCACCATGCTCGCCTCCATAGGACTGCTGCAGGCCGACGAGCTGCCACCGCTGCTGAACGAGCTACGGGCCATCTACGAGATGACGCAGCGCGGCGAGTTCCAGATCGAGGAAGGCATCGAGGACGTGCACTCGCAGGTGGAGCTGATGCTCACCCGCCGCCTGGGCGACCTGGGCAAGAAGATCCACTCGGGGCGCTCACGCAACGACCAGGTGCTGCTCGACCTGAAGCTCTTCACACGCCATCAGCTGAGGCTAGTGGCAGAGAGCACACACGACCTCTTCGACGAGCTCATCAAGAAGAGCAACCAGTATCGCGACATCCTCATGCCCGGCTACACCCACCTGCAGGTGGCCATGCCCAGCAGCTTCGGACTATGGTTCGGAGCCTACGCCGAGAGCCTATGCGACGACATGCTATTCCTGCTGGCTGCCTACCGCATCACCAACCGCAACCCGCTGGGATCGGCAGCCGGATATGGCTCGTCGTTCCCGCTGCGCCGACAGATGACGACCGACCTGCTGGGCTTCGACTCGATGAACTACAACGTCGTCTATGCACAGATGGGACGCGGAAAGATGGAGCGCAACGTCGCATTCGCCATCGCCACCATCGCCGGCACGATGGCAAAGCTAGCCTTCGACGCCTGCCTGTTCAACTCGCAGAACTTCGGATTCGTACGCCTGCCAAAGGAGTGCACAACGGGATCGAGCATCATGCCTCACAAGAAGAACCCCGACGTCTTCGAACTCATACGCGCCAAGTCCAACAAGCTGCAGGCGCTGCCGCAGCAGGTGATGCTCATCATGAACAACCTGCCCAGCGGATACTTCCGCGACCTGCAGATCATCAAGGAGGTATTCCTGCCTGCCTTCGACGAGCTGCTCGACTGCCTGCACATGACCGCCTACATCATCAACCGCATGGAGGTGAACGAGCACATACTCGACGACCCACGCTACGACCCGATGTTCAGCGTCGAGGAGGTCAACCGGCTGGCAGCCAGCGGAGTGCCCTTCCGCGACGCCTATAAGAAGGTGGGCCTCGACATCGAGGCGGGACGCTTCACGCCCGACAAGCACATACACCACACCCACGAGGGATCGATAGGCAACCTTTGCAACGACCGCATCTGCCAGCTCATGGACGACACGCTGCGACAGTTCGGATTCGAGCGCGTCACACAGGCAGAAAACTCACTCCTCCATGCGTAAGCTCGCCACACTCCTGCTGCTCTGCCTGCTGACGGCCTGCGAGACCGAGAACATGTACTCCTCGGCCTACTGCCGCTTCACATTCCAGGCAGACCTCTACCCTAGCAGCGCACTCACCAGAGCCCTCGGATCGACGGGCGGCGACTTCTGCATCGTGAAGGCTGTCAACCGCAACGGAGCCACACACCTGCTCCTGACGCCAAACCGAGGCTCCTACGCCCCCGCCGACCTCGACCTGCTGATGAACACCGCCATCAGCGGCGAGCGCATCAGCTATGCAGCGATGGGCTACCGCCAAGGGCTCATCATCGGCAGATCGCTCTACGGACAGCTGCGCTGCTACGACCTGCAATGCCCCAACTGCGACAACAACCACGAGCTGCAGTGGAGCACCTCCCAGGCACTCGACCTCGTCTGCGACCGCTGTCAGCGCACCTACAACATCGACGGTGAGTATGGCTACGTGAAATCGGGCGACACCGGGCACGCGCTCACGCTCTATCGCAACATCAGCTACGCTCACGACAGCGGGCTGCTCATCGTCAGCAACCCGTAGGGAGGAGTGAGGAGTGAAGAGTGAAGAGTGAAGAGTGAAGAGTGAAGAGTGAGGAGTTAAAAAATGATAATAGCCGGCGAAAAACTCCTAACTCCTAACTCCTAACTCCTAACTTTTTAGTACCTTTGCAGTCGCAAAAGCTACGACGACAGACTGCCGTGATGGTGGAATGGTAGACACGAGGGACTTAAAATCCCTTGACTCGGAAGGGTTGTGCGGGTTCGAGTCCCGCTCGCGGCACGTAACCGGCCTCGTCAGATAGCTCAAAACGCCCTTGTACAAAGGCCAAAGTGTTCCAGTTGTATTTCTACGGCTGGAACACTTTGTCTTTTTGAGGCATCAACACTCTGCCCGGCAATTTCCACGGAGCCGGGACACCACATATACCGGATCAGTCCTAAAACCCAGTTGCAGACAATCCGCATGGAACTCCCCTCCCTTGTAGGGGAGGGGCAGGGGTGGGGTCAGTAACTTCTTCACTGACATTATATTACTGACCCCACCCCTTAATCCCCTCCCCTACAAGGGAGGGGAGCTGCAGCACCAACAGTCAACCAAGTTTTCGGACTGACCCCATATACAGCTCTAGAAGTCAAGCCGATAGAAGACGTTGGGCAGCGAGATGCTGCTCTCGTAGGCACACACCTGCTGTGTGCCCAGATCGAAGCGCTGCATCGTCTGCGCCTTGCCGTTGAACACGTTCAGGCCCTCGAAGGCGATGGTGTGGCTGACGCGCCGCTTGTTGATCTTGTAGCTCACGGTGAGGTCGACGATACCCGTGGGGTCGAAACGCTGCGAGAATTCTTCGCCCTGCCGGTAGATGGGCTCATCGTCGATGATGCCGGCTGCCAGGTTGGCCCGCATGCGCTCCACGTCGATAGGCGTATAGCGCAGGCCGCCCTGGATGCTGTACTTCGCGCTGACGTTCAGCACGTTCTTGCCCACCATCCACTCCTTGCCGCCCAGGATCTTGAACATGAACCCACGGTCGTAGAGCTGGTTGCGCCACGCGCGGTCCTCGCCGCGGTACTGCGACCTGTAGAGCGACAGGTTGGCCTGCCCGAAGAAGCCCCTGTGCATATAGTGCTCCAGGGTGATGTCGCCGCCGTAGTTGCGGGTGTTGCCCTTGGCCACCA
>CAMNHM010000091.1 GCA_946539475.1 uncultured Prevotellaceae bacterium
AAAAAGTCTCAGTGATATTGCGAACATTGGCGCAGCCGCTCCCCTCCCTTCAAGGGGAGGGGTGCCCGAAGGGCGGGGTGGGGTCTGTAACTTCTTGCTGGCTAAATATATACAGACCCCACCCCTGCCCCTCCCCTTGAGGGGAGGGGAGCGGCTGCGCGTCCAATCTCAATCAATTTCATCGGGATTATACTTTTTCAAGTGGACTCACTCCTTTAACTCCTTAACTTGCGAAAGTTGAGTAAAAAAATAGCAAGCGAAGACAAATAATCAAAAAAATAGTGCTGCGGAAGCAAATTCTTCACTCTTCGCTCTTCACTTTTCACTTTTTTTCGTACCTTTGTCGGCAATTATGAGAAAATGGTTTATTGGAATACTATGGACACTGCTCGTGCTGGCCATCGTGGCCGTGGGAGGAGTGTTTTGGGCTATTGCCGACGGGCGCATTGGCTACATGCCGCCCATCGACGAGCTGCAGAACCCTATCAACCGCTTTGCCTCGCAGGTCTACTCTGCCGACGGCAAGCTGATGGGCACCTATAGCCTCAGCCGCGAGAACCGCGTCATGGTGAGCTACTCACAGCTGCCGCAGTCGCTCGTCGAGGCCCTCGTGGCTACCGAGGACGCACGCTTCTACGAGCATGCCGGCATCGACTTCAAGGCGCTGCTGCGAGCCATCGTCAAGCGCGGCATCCTGCGCCAGAAGAGTGCCGGAGGAGGATCGACCATCACCCAGCAGCTAGCCAAGCAGCTGTTCAGCGACGTGGCCCACTCCACCACCGAGCGCATGCTGCAGAAGCCCATCGAGTGGGTCATCGCCGTACAGCTGGAACGCAACTACACGAAGGAGGAGATTATCGCGATGTACCTCAACTACTTCGACTTCCTCAACAATGCCGTGGGCATCAAGACGGCCTCCAACACCTATTTCTCGAAAGAGCCCTCCGAGCTGTCGGTCACTGAGTCGGCAACGCTCGTCGGCATGTGCAAGAATCCCTCCTACTACAACCCGCGCCGATTCCCGGAGCGCACCGAGGAGCGTCGCAACACCGTGCTGCAGCAGATGCAAAAGGCAGGGTTCATCACCCAGGAGGAGATGGACAGCTGCATGAAGGTCAGCCTCACGAGCGACCTGAAGTTCCACGTTGCCGACCACAACGACGGGCAGGCCACCTACTTCCGCGACTTCCTGCGCCGATACATGATGGCTAAGGAGCCCAAGCTGAGCGACTACCCTGAGTGGAACAAGAACAAGTACGTGCTCGACAAGATTGCCTGGGAGGAAGACCCGCTGTACGGATGGTGCTACAAGAACCTGAAAAACGACGGAACGCCCTACAACATCTATACCGACGGGCTCAAGATCTATACCACCATCGACACGCGCATGCAGCAGTATGCCGAAGAGGCATGCCGCGAGCACGTCGTCGACTATCTGCAGCCCATCTTCAACCAGGGCAACCGCAACCGCCGCAATGCCCCCTACTCCAACTCGCTGTCAGCGGCTGACGTGCAGCGCATCATCAAGCGCAACATCCGCCAGAGCGAGCGCTACCGCCTGATGCACGAGGACGGGGCCAGCCAGGAGGAGATCGACAAGGCCTTCCGCAAGCCCATCAGGATGTCGGTATTCACCTACCACGGCGAGCGCGACACGACGCTGTCGCCACTCGACTCCATCCTCTACTACAAGTCGTTCCTGCGCACGGGCTTCATCAGCATGACGCCACAGAACGGACATGTGAAGGCCTACGTGGGAGGACTCGACTTCCAGCACTTTGCCTACGACATGGCCACCGAGGGACGGCGCCAGGTGGGATCGACGATCAAGCCCTTCCTCTACTCGATGGCAATGTCGCCAGCCTACGGAGGGATGACGCCCTGCACGCTCGTGCCCTGTGAGCAGCGCACCTACTACACCGAGAGCGGACAGGCATGGACGCCACGCAACGGCAGCCGTGCACGCGAAGGCGAGCTGGTGCCCCTGAAGTGGGGACTGCAGACGTCGAACAACTGGGTGTCGGCCTACCTCATCGACCTGCTGCGCCCGAAGAACTTCGCCAACGTGCTCCACGAGTTCGGGTTCAACAATCCCGACATCTACCCCAGCCCATCGCTCTGCCTGGGTCCCTGCGAGAACACAGTGGCCGAGATGGTCTCGGCCTACACGACATTCGTCAACCACGGCTATCGCTCAGCACCCGTCTATGTCACGAAGATCGTCGACAGCGAGGGAAAGGTCTATGCTGCCGACGTGCTCACACGTCCCGGCAATGAGGTGCTCGACGACGACACCGCCGAGAAGATGATCTACATGCTGCGAGGCGTCGTCGACGGAGGTACCGGCAGCCGTCTGCGCTCGAAATACGGCATCACCGCACCCCTGGGAGGAAAGACGGGTACCACCAACAGCAACAGCGACGGATGGTTCATGGGCATCGCGCCGAAGCTCGTCTCAGGATGCTGGGTAGGCGGCGAAGACCGCGACATCCACTTCGAGAGCATGACCTATGCCCAGGGTGCCGCTGCCGCCCTGCCTATCTTCGCACTCTACATGAAGAAGGTGTATGCCGACCCCAGCCTGGGCATCAAGCAGAGCGACCAGTTCGACCTGCGCCCCGACTTCGACCCCTGTCAGGAGGAGAACGAGGACGGCGAGGAGGAGGACGGCGAGGAGGAGGCTGACGCTGATGCCGAGCTGGAGGCTAGCGTGGCCGAAATCCTCGAAGAGCTGTTCTGAGCAGACAGGGCGCAGCCTTGCTCATCCATAGAAACCATAGAAAACTAGATATCAACATGAAACATCCCTTAAGAAGCAGCGTCTGCACGGAAGGACGACGCATGGCAGGAGCCCGCGCCCTCTGGGTAGCGACAGGCATGAAGCACGAACAGTTCGGCAAGCCCATCATTGCCATCGTCAACTCGTTCACGCAGTTCGTACCAGGACACACACACCTGCACGAGATCGGGCAGATCGTACGGCAGGAGATTGAGCAGATGGGCTGCTATGCCGCTGAATTCAACACCATCGCCATCGACGACGGCATCGCCATGGGCCACGACGGCATGCTCTACTCGCTGCCCTCGCGCGACATCATCGCCGACTCCGTAGAGTACATGGTCAATGCCCACAAGGCTGACGCCATGATCTGCATCAGCAACTGCGACAAAGTCACCCCGGGCATGCTCATGGCTGCCATGCGTCTGAACATCCCCACCGTCTTCTGCAGCGGAGGCCCCATGGAGGCCGGACGATGGAGAGGCGAGAATGCCGACCTGATCACGGCCATGGTGAAAGGCGCCGACCCCTCAGTCAGCGACGAAGACATCAAGGAGATCGAGCAATGCGCCTGTCCGGGATGCGGATCGTGCTCCGGCATGTTCACAGCCAACTCGATGAACTCGCTCACCGAGGCTATCGGCCTCTCGCTGCCAGGCAACGGCACCATACTCGCCACACATACCAACCGCATAGCACTCTTCCGCAAGGCAGCACGCCAGATCGTGAAGAACGCGATGGCCTACTATGAGCAGGGCGACGAGAGCGTGCTGCCACGGACGATAGCCACACGGCAGGCATTCCTCAACGCCATGACCCTCGACATCGCCATGGGCGGCTCGACCAATACGGTGCTACACCTGCTTGCCGTGGCTCAGGAGGCAGGCGTCGACTTCAGCATGAAAGACATCGACCAGCTCTCACGCCGCGTGCCCTGCCTCTGCAAGCTTGCCCCGAACACCCAGAAATACTCCGTTCAGGAATGCAACCGTGCAGGTGGCATACTCGGCATCATGCGCGAGCTCTACAAAGGCGGGCTCGTCGACGGATCGGCATGCCGCGTCGACGGGATGACACTCAGCGAGGCAATGGACCTCTACGACGTCAACGGCCTCAACGACGAGACAGCCATCTACTTCTCGGCTCCAGGAGGGCGATTCTCTACCGAGATGGGCTCACAGAACGAATACTACGAGACGCTGGACCTCGACCGCAAGAACGGCTGCATACGCGACATCGAGCATGCCTACACCCGCGACGGCGGACTGGCAGTGCTCTTCGGCAACATCGCCCAGGATGGCTGCGTGGTGAAAACCGCGGGTGTCGACGAGGCCCTGTGGCACTTCGAAGGCCCTGCCGTATGCTTCGACTCACAAGAAGACGCCTGCGAGGGCATCCTCGGCGGACGGGTGAAGAGCGGCGACTGCGTAGTCATCACACACGAAGGCCCCAAAGGCGGCCCTGGCATGCAGGAAATGCTCTACCCCACTTCTTATATCAAGTCGATGCACCTGGGCAAGGAGTGTGCCCTCATCACCGACGGGCGCTTCTCAGGTGGCACCAGCGGACTCTCCATCGGCCACATCTCGCCCGAGGCAGCCAGCGGAGGCAACATCGGCAAGCTAAAAGACGGCGACATCATCGTCATCGACATACCCTCGCGCTCCATCAACGTGAAGCTCAGCGACGAGGAGCTGGATGCCCGCCCACAGCAGCCGTTGCGCCGCCACCGTGTCGTCAGCAAAGCCCTGCGTGCCTACGCCCAGAGTGTCAGCTCTGCCGACAAGGGTGGCATCAGGATTATCGACTGAACGGCGTCCTCTCTTCTTCAATATTGAAAGCCCATCGGTTAAACTCTGTTAACAGGGACTTGACATTTGGCAATTCATACGTTATACAGATGTATGAAGGCTGAACAATTCACATCAATAGTATCATGTATCCGTCCTCGGCTGCTGTCCTTGGCATCGCAATTCGATGCCGACGCTGCCGAGGACGCTGTACAAGAAGCCTTGATGCGACTGTGGGCGGCATGGGGACAACTGTCTGAACCCAAAGATGCTGAACGGCTGGCTGTAAGGCTGACCAAACACGCCTGTATCAATGAATACAGGCGCCGACAGCTGCGCCCAACGGTAGAGCTGAAGGAAGTGGCTACAACGGGAATGGTCGACGCCACCGACATCGCTATGCTTCAGCATGCCCTGGAGCAAGCTGTTGCTGCCCTTCCGCATGCCGAGTGCCGTTTGTGGACGATGCATAGCGAGGCGCAGATGAACCCCTCGCAGATAGCTGCCGCCACAGGCATTGCCGTCCGTTCGGTGAGCACGATGCTCAGCGCAGCCCGACGTCATATTTGTGAAACTTTGAAGAAAGGAGGATTGTTATGAAAAACTATCTTGATCGGTATCTGGCAGGTGAATCTCCCCTGCACCCTGAGCGTCTTACTGTGCCGTCGAATGAAGAGCTCGATAACGCCGAGGCAGCGTTCGACCGCCTTGTGGATGAACGCAAGTCTCAAACCTCTGCTGCCGGCAAGACACGTCGTCGTGTAGTACGCCTTTGGCCGTTGGCCGCTGCCGCCAGCATCGTGCTTTTCATCGTCTTCCTTCCCCGCCAGGAGCAGAGCCCGCAGGAGCCCGTCGTGGTACGGCAGGCCATCGCGCAGCATACGCAGCAGCCGGAAGCCGTTGCGGAGGCATCGCAACCAGAGGACGTAGCCGATGAGGAGCCCAAGGAAAAGCCAGAAACGAAACCCAGCGAGCATGCGCCTCAGCCAACAGAGCCGACATCGACGGAAGACGGCAAGGTCCGCCGTCACTACAGCTCTCAGTACAGCCTGGACTTCACATCGCCCAAAGACGAGCCTTCCTTCCTTGCCTCCACATCCAATATGGTTATTCGTAGGAGCAGCCTCGCCGACAACAATGCTCTTGATGGCAGCGATGGCGACGGTCTGAATCTGCATCCTGCAAAAGACAAGGACGGGATACCCGAGGGATGGACGGACTTAAAGAACTGGAGCAATGGTCAGACGATCCGTCGTAACCTGACGAAGAAGGAAAGAGAACAGGTGGCCGTGCTCGGTGCCATTGCCGCGAAGCAGTGGCATATCGACATCAGTTCGATGAACACCCTGCGCTATGGGGCGCGAACAGTGACGTCTGACTTCTTCCTGGAACTGCGAGGCGACACGCTGCGAAGCTATCTGCCTTACCTGGGTGATGCCCAAACGCCGATGCTTTCCCCCTCAGTCGGCCTGAACTTCGAGGAGCCCGTGCAGAGCTACAAAGAGAGCATGCCCGAATCGAATAAGTACACGCAGATCGACATCGGCGTGAGCACCCGTGAGGACTCCTACCGCTATGCGATTGAAATCTACGCCAATGGTCGGGCGTATATCCGTGTGCGGTCAATGAATCGCGACCCCATCAGCTACGACGGCACGATGGACACATCAAACTGAAACCTAATTGTCTTATATCGAACTGAAGCCTAATTGTCTTATGAAGAAGAGTATAACAATCATCGTGCTGGCACTCGTCGCCAGCCTCGCAACAGCTCAGGAAGGCGTCACCTTTGTGGTCGACGAGAATCTCTCGCCCGTCGATGAGCACATCAGTATGGAACAGCTGACGAGGAGTGGCTCGTCTGCCCTCTCCGACATCTTCCGTGACGAAGGCGTACCAGGTGACACCCGCGCCATGATTGCCAGAAGTTTTTCTGACGACGAGAAGTTTTATACCTTCACAGGAAAGGACGTGTTCTTCCAAACGATTGTGCGGGCCTATGCAGAGCACCGTCCACTCGTATTGTCGCCCGATATGGTGTGGGTGCTCATCAGTCAGGGATTCGCCCGCTATGTGAATGCCCATTCTGAGCTGCTTCGCGACCAGCTCGTCGACCACTCAGGGAAGATGGACCTCGTGGTACAGTCTGACAAGGACCTGCTTTCAGGGGATGCTGACTGGGAGGCAATGATGAGCGACTTCACGGCTCAGATCAACGAAAACACCAAGGGCGACATCGCCAAGACCATCACCGCTGACTTCTCCACCACGGGCATCACCGAGCGCATCACCTCTCAGATTACGCTCATGGAGACCATGAAGAGCTATTTCGACTATGTGGTGCATTATATTGCCTGCGGCATTCCGAGCATCACGCTTACCGGTACTCCCCAAGACTGGCAGAAGGTCGTGGAGAAGACACGGCAGCTAGAGCAGTACGGCATCGGTCAGTGGACGCAGAGCCTCATGCCTATCCTGACGGAGTTTGTCAGAGCTTCCGAGGGGAGCCCTAATCAGGCTTTCTGGCAGGAGATGGTGAAGAGGGGCAGAACAGACGAGCTGGCAGGTGGAGGATGCGACCTTCGTAAGCCGACAAAACTGGATGGCTGGATACTGAAGTTCTTTCCCGACGAGAACGGGCAGACGCCCGACCAGGTGCCCCACAACCACAAGATGCCGTCGGAACGGGTGTATGTCGACTTCAAGTATCAAGTCATCAGCCCCCTCGACGGTACTGTTCTCCAAGACGCCCCGCTACAGCTCATTGCCGGATTTATCGGAACGGAAGTCGACACCTTGACCCACGCCCTTACGCCCAAGATGGGATGGGTAGTGCGACAGATGGAAAGCAGCGAAAACATTGCGAAGAGACTCGAAAAGATGGACTCAGGGTCGTCGCCCTTCGGCATAGAGTTGCGCGTAGACAAAGTGCCCGAACACCTCTCCCTATTGCCGCACATCAGGAGGTTAACCCTCCACTTCACTGACAGAGTGGAACTGCCCGAATGGTTCTACAAGCTGCAGATTGACAATCTGACCATTTATGGCGAGATGACCGACGAACAGAAAGCCGCCATCAGGAAGCATTTCCCCAATGCTGACATCAGACGCCCCTAAAAATCTCAGGAATTGTAAGTTTTCGCACGCTCAACAAAAGAAATTCGTTCCTTTTGCCCTCGTTTAATCAAAAATTTCGTACCTTTGCACCGATTTTGCAACTATTAGGTCCAAAGAGATATGAAAGAGAAAATCACCGGCTCCGAAGCGCTGATGCTTGCCCTGAAGAACGAAGGTGTGAAGACCATCTTCGGGTATCCTGGCGGATCGATCATGCCCGTCTACGATGCCCTCTACGACTATACGCGAGGCGAGAAGAAGGCTTTCGACCATATCCTCGTACGCCATGAGCAGGCTGCCACACACGCTGCCGAAGGATTTGCCCGCGTCAGTGGACAGGTGGGAGTAGCCATCGTCACCAGTGGTCCTGGTGCCACCAACACGCTCACGGGTGTGGCAGATGCCATGCTCGACTCCACGCCTATCGTCGTCATCGCCGGACAGGTGCCCATCGCGGCACTGGGTACCGACGCTTTCCAGGAGGTCGACCTTGTAGGCGTGGCACAGCCCATCTCGAAGTGGAGCTACCAGATACGCCATGCCGAGGATATCGCATGGGCCGTCAGCAGGGCTTTCTACGTGGCACGCTCAGGGCGCCCGGGACCCGTGGTGCTCGACTTCCCAAAGAACGCGCAGACGGAGATGGTGGAGTTCTGTCCCCAGAAAGTCGATTTCATACGATCCTACGTAGCCTCTCCCCCACTCGACCAAGCAGTCATTGAGCAGGCAGCAGCGCTCATCAACCAGTCACGTCGCCCGCTGGCCCTGGTGGGACAAGGCGTGGAACTGGGCAATGCACAGGAAGAGCTGCGGCTGTTTCTCGAGAAGGCCGACATCCCTGCCGGACGTACCATGCTGGGACTCTCAGCATTGTCCTCCGACCATCCGCTCAACGTGGGCATGCTGGGTATGCACGGCAACTACGCCGTCAACCTCAAGGAACAGGAGTGCGACGTGCTCATCGCCATCGGCATGCGCTTCAGCGACCGCGTCACGGGCAATCTCAAGACCTATGCCCGCCAAGCCAAGATCATACACCTGGATGTCGACAAAAGCGAAATCGACAAGAACGTCAAGACCGACGTAGCCGTCGTGGCCGACTGCAAGATGTCGCTACCCGCCATCACCCGACTGCTCGACAAGGCTGACCACCATGAGTGGAGACAGAGCTTCCTGCCGCTCGACGAGCAGGAGCGCCAGAAAGTCATCGAGCCCGCCATACACCCCACCCAAGGCCCCCTGCTGATGGGCGAGGTGGTAAATGCTGTGGCGCAGGATGCTCCTGACGATACCGTACTCGTCACTGACGTGGGGCAAAACCAGCTCTTCGCCACCCGCTACTTTAAGTACCGCCACCACCGCAGCATCTGTACCAGCGGCGGCCTGGGCACTATGGGCTACGGCATGCCAGCGGCCATCGGAGCCACCTTTGCCACGCAGCGCACCGTCGTCTGCTTCATGGGCGACGGAGGATTCCAGATGAATCTTCAGGAGCTGGGCACCATCATGGAGCAGCAAGCCCCCGTAAAGATGATCCTCCTGAACAACAACTACCTGGGCAACGTACGCCAATGGCAGGACATGTTCTGGCAACGGCGCAAGTCGTTCACGAAGATGCACAACCCCTGCTATGAGCTCATCGCTCAAGGCTACGCCATACCCTACCAGGCCGTAGTAGAGCGGAAGGACCTTGATGACGCCATACAGCGTATGCTCACTACCGAAGGACCGTTCATTCTTGAGTGTGCCATCAAGGAGGACGACGACGTGCTTCCCATGACTCCCCCGGGAATGAACGTCGATGATATGATGCTGGAGATTAATGCATAATTCATTAATGCGTAATTGCATTGACATAAACAGAAGATGGAAGATAAGAAACTATACACCCTGCTGGTATACTCAGAGAACATTGCCGGTATCCTCAACCAGATCACGGCCGTCTTCACTCGTCGACAAGTGAACATCGAAAGCCTCAACGTCTCGGCCAGCAGTATTCCTGGAGTGCATAAGTACACCATTACAGCCTGGAGCGACGAGGACCAGATTGTGAAGATCACCAAGCAGATCGAGAAAAAGATCGACGTCATTAAGGCCAGCTACTTCACCGACGACCAGCTCTTCATCCGCGAGACGGGCCTCTATAAGCTCGCCACCGACCTTGTGCTCAAGAATCCGGAAATCAGCCGTACCATCAGGCGCCATGATGCCAGCATCACCGAGGTCAACCCTACTTATGTCATCGTGATGAAATATGGCATCACCGACGACATCATCTCCCTTTACCGCGCTCTCGATGAGTTCGGTTGTGTGCTGCAATACACCCGTTCAGGCCGCATCGCTGTCACACGCGGAACGCAGGAGCAGGTCAGCGAGTTTCTCGAACAGCGCGAACGCGAGAAATGAGCCTTCAGCCCTATCTTGATGAACAATCAGCCCTATCTTGATGAACCATCAGGCCTATCTTGATGAACCATCAGACCTATCTTGATGAACAATCAGCCCTATCTTGATGAACTGTCACTTCCGTAAATAAAAAAGCGCCCCCAAGAAGCACGTTGCACTCTCGGGGGCGTTATCATTAGTACGCTGTTATTTCTTCAGCCAGCGGGCCAGCCAGTCGAAGTAGGTTCGCTGCCAGAGGATTCCATTTTGAGGCTTTAGCACCCAGTGGTTCTCGTCGGGATAGATGAGCAGCTCGGCTTCGATGCCACGCATGCGTGCAGCGTTGAAGGCCGACATACCCTGGGTGGCATTGATACGGTAGTCTTTCTCACCGTGTATGCAGAGAATGGGCGTATCCCACTTATCGACGAAGCGGTGTGGCGAATTCTGATAGGTGCGCTTGGCGTTGCCAGTCTGATCTTTATTCCAGTAAGCATCGTCGTACTCCCAGTTGGAGAACCAGTTTTCCTCGGTCTCCGTATACATCGCCTCGAGGTTGAAGGCTCCGTCGTGAGCGATGAAACACTTGAAACGCTTGTCGTGGTGCCCTGCGAGATAGTAGACGGAGAATCCTCCGAACGATGCACCCACGGCTCCCAGCCGGTCGCTGTCGACGTAGGGCAGGTTGTCGACAGCATCGTCGATGGCGGTGAGATAGTCGTCCATGCACTGTCCTGTCCAGTCACCGCTGATCTGCTCGAGCCACTCCTGCCCGAATCCTGGCAGTCCGTGGCGGGTGGGAG
>CAMNHM010000092.1 GCA_946539475.1 uncultured Prevotellaceae bacterium
AGGAGAACACCACGCTGACGTTCTACTACGACTCCAAGCGCGATTCCCGCACGGGCACCACCTACGACATGAACAAAAATACCAATGCCCCCGGGTGGGTGGTGGCCGACATCCAGAATGCCTTGACCCGCGTGGTCTTCGACCCGTCGTTTGCCGATTATTGCCCGACAACCACCTGTCGTTGGTTTTATAGCATGAGTGGACTTCAAACCATCGAGGGCCTCAGCTACCTGAACACCAGCGAGGTGACCAACATGCAAGCAATGTTCAATCTGTGCAGCAGCCTGACGAGGCTTGACCTGAGAGGTTTCAACACGGCCAAAGTAACAAGCATGGGCATGATGTTCAATGGCTGCAGCAGCCTGCAAACCATCTATGTGGGCGACGGCTGGAGCACAGCGGCCGTGACGAGTTCCAGTAATATGTTCCGTAGCTGTGGGAGCCTGGTGGGCGGTCAGGGCACGACCTACGATGCCAACCATGTGGACAAGACCTATGCCCACATCGACGGCGGCGCGAGCAATCCCGGCTACTTCAGCACCTTCCTTGGCGACGTGAACCTCGACGGCGTGGTGAATGCTGCCGACATGTGGGCACTGGCGGACATCATCATCGGCAATCCTCCTATTACCTACAGCCTCGAGGCTGCCGACCTCAACGGCGACAACAATGTGAGCATCCAGGATCTCACCCTCCTGATCAGGATGCTGCTGCCGTAACGGAAGACATCAACCACCATCGAGCGTGCCCTATCGGCCGCTCATGGGATAAGAACAGGGGTTCCGGGCAATCAGCATGCCCGGAACCCCTTTGTCTGTACCGTGAGCGGGTAAGTGGTGAATTCCGGATCAGTCCTAGAACCCAGTTGCAGACAATCCGCATGGAGCTCCCCTCCCTTGTAGGCAATCGCGAGGAGGGAGCGATTGGGGAGCGAAGCGACGGTGGGGCGAAGCCGGGCAGGGGTGGGGTCAGTAACTTCTTCACTGACAATATATTACTGACCCCACCCCTTAATCCCCTCCCCTACAAGGGAGGGGAGCTGTAGCACCAACAGTCAACCAAGTTTTCGGACTGACCCTGAATTCCTATTTCCCATATTTCTCGATGAGGGCATCGGCCTGGTCGTCGCCGAGCTCTTTGGCCTTGAGTAGACTCTTCACGCCCTCGTCCTTCTTGCCCGTCAGACAAAGGGCAAGCCCCTGGAAGAGGTAGCCGTCGCTATACTCGGGCGCGAGACGGATGCACTCGCCGGCCGTCTGGAGGGCATCGTCGTAGAGGCCTACGCGCACCTGCAGCGATGCCTTCTCGGCTAGGTAGACCGTCTCTTCGGGAGCCAGCTGTATGGCCTTGTCGATGTCGTTGAGTGCCTGCTGGAAAAGGCGTCCGCCCTCCTCGGCACGGAAACGGAGGTAGTAGAACGAGGCATTGACCTGCGTAGCCATGAGCTGCTCGTAGTCGTTGAGGTCGAAGGTTGCCTCGCGATACTTCTTTGCATCGAGGCGTGCCTGCGCGCGCGTGAGGATATAAGGTGCTGCCTCCTTCAGGTAGGGACGCGAGAACATGGCCAGGCAGGAGTCGAGCATGGCGAGATAGCCCACGCTGTCCTTCTGCATGAGGCGGCAGTGGGCAGCCTCGAAGAAGAGGTCGGGCGAGCGTAGCGTGCTCTGGCATATCTCGTCGTAGATGGCGCTGGCCTCGGCATACTTCTTCTGGGCGTAGAGCACATAGGCCTCCTGCTGGCGATAGGCCGGCAGCGGCGACTCGGCATAGGCCGCCTTCGCCTCGTCGAGGGCCTTGTCGAGCGTCCACGGCTCGTAGGCGGGCTCGGGGCGGTAGAGCGCCTTCTGGTAGATCATGCGCGAATAGCTGTAGTGCACCTCGTCCTTCTTCGCCCCTACCTTGAGGGCCTGCGCCATGTCGGCATCGGCATCGGCATAGCGATCGGCACCGGCGGCAAACTGCGCGCGGGTGACGTAGCCCTCCTGCTCGTCGGGGAATTTGCTGACGAAGTCGTCGACGAGGGCGGCATAGGCCAGGGAGTCGTACGACTGCGACGCGACGAAGAGTGTCAGCACAGCCTGTTCGACGGCATCAGGCAGCGCCTTCTTAATCAGCACGGAGCGCAGGGCGGGCTCGTTGATGCTCAGGCCCAGCATCTTCAGGCTGTCGGCGAAG
Source organism: uncultured Prevotellaceae bacterium (assembly GCA_946539475.1). Next base: position 2,176 of record CAMNHM010000092.1, read on the forward strand.
AGTGCGCTGACGGCATAGCCGACGCTGTCGGCAGTGCTGGCGGGCTTCTGCATGAGGCCCATCAGCTGACCGTCGTCGCTCAGCAGCGGCAGCCCGTCGCCATCCTCGGGCAGCGGGAGGCGGACGGTGTAGTAGGCATAGCCTTCGCCGAACGTCTCGGCCTTGGTGATGCGCCCCTCGACAGCCTTCTTCGACTCCAGATAAGGCAACAGCCACACGCCGCTACCCTCCCCTGCCTTGCCGACGGCAATGGGCAGCGGCTGGCTCTTCTTCACATCGACGCGGAACTTCGCCACGTCGTAGGTCTCGCTGGCTCCGAGCAGCATCTCGACCGCCAGCTCCTTGCCGGCAGCATCGATGACCACTGCCCTGCTGGCGCCGCGGAAGGGCTCGAAACTGCTGACAGCCTCGCCCTGCTCTCCTACGAAGACGCCGTGGCCGCTGGAGAGCAGCGTGCCCTGAGCGTCGAAGGTTTTCAGCGTGAATACCGACTTGGCGGCTTTCTTCACCCACGACTGTGCGGCGACGCCGCTAAATGCCAGTTGACCGATGATCAATAATAGTATTGCTCTGTGTTTCGTCATTGTTTCGGGTTTTTCGATAGTTCGTTATTTCGTTATATCATTATTTCCGTCCTTTTCTTTTCGTCCATGCGTCTAAAAAAAGAACGTCCATTCGTCATTTCGAGATTCCCAGCAGCTGCCTGGCGTTGGCAATGGCAGCCTCGGTGACATCGCTGCCACTAAGCATCTGGGCAATCTCGGCGATGCGCTCCTCAGGCGTCAGCATCCGCATGTGACTGATGGTGCCCTGCGGCGTCTCTTCCTTGTAGACCTTATAGTGGGTGGTGCCCAGGGCAGCTATCTGGGGCAGGTGGGTGATGCTGATCACCTGGCGCCCGCCACCGCCCATCTCGACCATCATCTCAGCCATGCTGCCGGCAATCTTGCCGCTGACGCCCGTGTCGATCTCGTCGAAGATGACGGTAGGCAGCTTCACGGCTCCGCTGACCATCGCCTTCAGGGCAAGCATCACACGCGCAATCTCGCCGCCCGACGCTACCTGTGAGACGGGCTGCAGGGGCGAGGAGGTGTTGGCAGTGAAGAGGAACGCCACGCGGTCGTAGCCGGAGGCTGTAGGACGCTCGCCGACAGGCTGCATGTCGATGGCGAAGCGGGCATGGGGCATGCCCAGCAGTGGCAGTCGCCGGCCCATCTGCCGCTCAATGGCGGCGATGCTCTTCCGACGGCTCTCCGTGAGGTGAGCGCCCGCCTGCCGGCAGGCCTCACGGGCAGCTGCCACCTGCTGCTCGCGCTCGGCCAGCAGCTCGTCGCCGTCGTCTATCGACTGCAGTCGGCCGCGGAGGTCGTCGCGGATGGCAATGAGCGCCGCGACGCTTTCCACGTGGTATTTCTTCTGAAGCTCGTAGAGGCGGTCGAGACGGTCGTTGACAGCCTCCAGCTCGGCAGGATCGAAGTCTACGTCCTCCATGCGGCTGGCCACCTCCTGTGCTGCGTCCTTCAGCTCGATATAGCAGCTGTCCATCCGCTCGGCCAGCTCGCCGGCGGGGGCGCTGACGCGGGCGATGCCCCTCAGGGCACCGACGGCCGAGCGCAGCTGGGCGACGATGCCTGTCTCGTCGGCCGACAGTGCATGGTCGGCCGTATAGAGTGCCTGCTTGATATCCTCGACGTGGGTCATCGTGTCGCTGCGGGCCTCGAGCTCTTCCTGCTCACCGGCCTCGAGGCGAGCCGCTGCCAGCTCGTCGTACTGGAAGCGCAGGAAGTCCTGGCTGCGGCGGTTCTCCTCGATCTGCCGCTTCAGCTCGTCGAGCTCCTGCTCCGTCTTCCGCAACGCGTCGTAGGCCACGGTGAAGGTGCGCTGCTGCGCTTCATTGCCGGCAATAATGTCGAGCACGCTCAGCTGGAAGTCGTGCTTGCCCAGTAGCAGATTCTGATGCTGCGAGTGGACGTCGATGAGGCGCTCGCCCAGCTCCTTCAGCACACTCAGTGCCACTGGCTGGTCGTTGACGAAGGCACGACTCTTGCCGCTGCTGGTGAGCTCGCGGCGGACGATGGTGTCGGGGAGGTCGGCATCGATGTCGTTCTCCTCGAAGAAGCTGTCCATGCCCTCATAGCTGGCGAGGTCGAAATGAGCCTCTACGACGCATTTCTCCGCTCCCTGCTTGATGGTCTTCATGTCGGCTCGCTGTCCCAGCAGCAATGCGATGGCTCCTAGGATGATGCTCTTGCCGGCACCCGTCTCGCCGGTGATGACGGAGAATCCGCTGCGAAACTCCATGTCGAGTTCGTCGATCAGTGTGAAATTGCGTATGTATAGATGTCGAAGCATGAAGGATTAAGGGATTTACGGATTTACTATATTACTATTTTTCGAGGTACGAGGTGCGAGGTACGAGGTACGAGGTGCGAGGTACGAGGTGCGAGGTACGAGAATACTTGCTCATCGGATGATCTTTACCTGTCCGTCGAGTGCCAGCTTGATGATGCTCGAGGGCTGGTGGGGCTTGTGCTCCTGACGGCGCGAGAAACAGACGTAGTCCACCTGCTCCAGCAGGCGGGGGTCGATGTCGCGATAGTTCTGGGCTGCCGGCTCACCGCTGATGTTGGCCGACGTCGACACGATGGCTTTCTGGAAGCGGTAGCAGAGCTCATGGGAGAAAGGCTCCTGGGTGATGCGGATGCCTATCGAGCCGTCCTCGCCGATGAGGTTGGGCGCCAGGTTGACGGCACCGTCGAGTATCAGCGTCGTGGGCTTCACCAGACAGTCGATGAGCTGCCATGCCACGTCGGGCACCTGCCTGACGTAGCGCTGCAGGCGGGCGTCGCTGTCGACGAGGCAGATGAGTGCCTTGCGCTCGTCGCGCTGCTTGATCTGATAAACGCGGGCGACGGCCTTCTCGTTCGTGGCGTCGCATCCAATGCCCCATACGGTGTCGGTTGGGTAGAGGATCACCCCACCCTTCCTGAGCACCTCGACGGCCTGTTGTATGTCCTGTTCCTTTGTCATGTCTTGACTTGTTAAATTGGCTGCAAAGGTACGCATTTTTGAGTAGTTTACGGACTCAAACGAGTTAAAGGGAGTTAAAGCACGAAGGTTTTAAGGTGTTTTTAGTAACTTTGCGACAAAAAGTCGCGAATTTACTCCGTCTCGGCAAAAAAAAGAAATTTTTCTTTTGTTTTGCTCTCGACTTTTCGTAACTTTGCATCCTAAAAACAATTATGCAAACAGAACAAACGAGCATCCGAACATGTATTTCACTGGTATCATCATCGCCATTTCCACATTCCTCATCATCGGATTTTTCCATCCGATAGTCATCAAAGCCGAGTACCACACGGGCACCCACCTATGGTGGCTCTTCCTCCTCGTAGGGCTGGCCAGCATCAGTGCAGCACTGTTCATCGAGAACGCCGTGCTGTCGTCGGTCATCGGCGTCTTCGGAGCATCGTCGCTCTGGGCCATCGGCGAGCTCTTCTCCCAGAAGAAGCGGGTGGAGAAAGGTTGGTTTCCGATGAATCCCCGCCGCCGCCACGAATATCAACCCATCGACAAGAACGAGACGCTGTGTCCCGTTCACCACGGTCGAAGCAAATACGCCATCGATGAAGACTGACCTCATCGTCGTAGGACGCACCACCGACGCCCATATCCTGGCGCTCATCGACGACTATCGGGAGCGCATCGGCCACTACATGCCCTTCGCAACGACGGTCATCCCGGAGCTGCGGGCCACTAAGAACCTCAGCCAGGAGCAGCAGAAGCAGCAGGAGGGCGAGCTCATCCTCCGCCAGCTGCAGCCGCAGGACACCGTCGTGCTGCTCGACGAGCACGGGCAGGAGCTGCGGTCGGTGGAGCTGGCACGATGGCTCGAGCGCCGGCAGCAGACGTCGCGCCGCCTGGTGTTCGTCGTGGGAGGCCCCTACGGTTTCTCCGATGCCGTCTACCAGCGTGCGCAGGATCGGCTGTCGCTCTCACGGCTGACGTTCAGCCACCAGCTGGTGCGCCTCGTCTTCGTCGAGCAGCTCTATCGCGCCTGCACCATCATCCGTGGCGAGCCGTATCATCATGAATAGTCGAGGGGCGAGGTTTTTCGAGGGACGAGGTGCGAGGTACGAGGTACGAGGTTATAAACGATTAGTAGCATGATCGAGATTATCAACATCATCAACGACGCCCTTTGGGGCTACGTCATCATCGCCGCCCTCATAGGCAGCGGACTATGGTTCACGTGGCGCACACGCTTCGTGCAGTTCAGGATGGTGGGCGAGATGCTGCGCCTGCTGACCGACTCGTCGGTGAAGCCACAGGGCAACGAGAAGCACATCTCGTCGTTTCAGGCCTTCGCCGTGTCGCTGGCATCGCGCGTGGGTACCGGCAACCTGGCCGGCGTCGCCACAGCCATCGCCGTCGGAGGCCCCGGGGCCGTGCTGTGGATGTGGGTGATGGCACTCGTGGGATCGGCCACCGCCTTCGTGGAGTCGACCCTCGGACAGCTGTTCAAGCGCCATCACGTCGACTCGTTCATCGGCGGTCCGGCCTACTACATCGAGCAGGGCCTGCGTTGCCGCTGGATGGCAGTGCTCTTCGCCGTGCTCATCACCGTGTCGTTCGGCATGGCCAACAATGCCGTACAGTCGAACACCATCTGCGGGGCGATGGAGGGTGCCTTCGGATGGAGCCCGCAGGCGGTGGGCATCGTGCTGACGGTCCTCACGCTCATCATCGTCTTCGGAGGCATCCAGCGCATAGCGCGCGTCAGCTCGGTACTCGTGCCGATCATGGCCGTCGGCTACTTCCTGCTGGCAATGGTCATCATCGTGATGAACATCGAGCACATACCCCACGTCTTCCGCGTCATCGTCGAGAGTGCCTTCGGCATCAGACAGGCAGCCGGAGGAATGGTGGGCGCCGCCATTATGAACGGCGTGAAGCGAGGGCTGTTCTCGAACGAGGCCGGCGAGGGCAGCGCCCCCAATGCTGCTGCCACGGCGGCTGTCTCACACCCCGTCAAGCAGGGGCTCATACAGGCACTGGGAGTCTTTACCGACACCCTCGTCGTCTGTTCCTGCACGGCTTTCATCATCCTCATCAGCGGGCTCTACGAGCATCCCGAGCTAAACGGTATCATGCTTACGCAGAAGGCTTTGGAGAGCGAAGTCGGCTCCTGGGGGCCCATCTTCATCGCCATCGCCATCCTGCTCTTCGCCTACTCGTCGATCATCGGCAACTACTACTACGGCGAGGCCAACGTGCGCTTCATGGCACGGTCGCCGCGGGCTGTCACCGTCTACCGCATCCTGTCGGGCGGCGTGATGGTCATGTTTGGAGCCCTCGTATCGCTCGACACCGTATGGAGCATCATCGACCTCTGCATGGCGCTGCTCACAGCCTGCAACCTCGTGGCCATCGTCCTGCTGGGCAAGTATGCCTTCCGACTGCTCGACGACTACCGCCGACAGAAGCGGCAGGGCATCGCCGAGCCGACCTTCCGCCGCAGTCAGATGGCGGAGATTGAAGACCGTATAGAATGCTGGGAATAGACGAGTGACCGACTATCAGCACACACCCAAGAGACACCAGTAAGAACGGCGAAGAGACATATGGAAAAGCTACTGATCATCCCCGACGTCCACGGACGCACCTTCTGGCGCAAGGCCCTCACCACGGGCGACTATGAGCGGATCGTCTTCCTGGGCGACTATGTCGATCCCTACAGCCGCGAAGGCATCGACACCCCGACGGCCATCGACATACTGCAAGAGATCCTGCAGCTGAAAGAGCAACGGAAGGAACAAGTCGTGCTGCTGCTCGGCAATCACGACCTGCACTACATGTACGGCGACTTCTACGACCTTGCCGCTGGCTCGCGCTACGACCATCGGCATGCGCCCATCCTGAAGCTGCTGTTCAGGGAGCACAGGGCACTCTTCGACATGGCGTACGAGACGACCATAAAGTCACGGCGATACCTCTTCACCCATGCGGGCGTGAACAGCTTATGGCTGCAGCGCAACATCGACGTGATAGGCCAGGCCGACGCCCCCCACCTCAACCTCCTGACCGACACCACCGAGGGCATCCAAGCGCTGGCACAGGTGGGCAGGATGCGCGGCGGATATGACGAGAGCGGCAGCATGGTGTGGGCCGACGTCGACGAGATGATCCACGACAGCCGCCAGGAAGGCCCGTCTGCCGGGGACTGCCCGTCGGGAGAGCCCTGCTGCTACCAGATATTCGGGCACTCGCAACATGCCAACCCTCTGGTCGGGGAGCACTTCGCCTGCCTCGACTGCAGGCGCGCCTTCGCACTCGACGACGAGGGCAGGCTGACGGACGTGACGAACGGCCAATGAGAAGCTGAACGCCCAAGAGCAACTGACCATCTGAAAAAAGAAAGAACAAAAGAGAAAATATGCCAAAAGAGAGAAACAAGGCCGACGAATACCGCGAGCGAGCCTACGCCGGCGACACCAGGGCGATGAACAACCTGGGCGTGTGCTATGAGCGGGGATCGGGCGTCAAGGTCAGCCTGGAGCTGGCCTTCGACTGGTACATGCGCGCAGCGGAGCTCGACGACGTCTACGGATGCTTCAACGTTGCCGAATGCTACTATCACGGGAAAGGCGTTGAGCAGAGCCTGGCGAAAGCCTTCGAATGGTACTTGCGAGCTGCCGACAAAGGCGACATGCAGTCGCAGGTGAACGTGGCCAACGCCTACTACCTTGGCCAGGGCACCGACAGCGACCACCACAAGGCATTCCTCTGGTATCGCGAGGCGGCCTTCCAAGGCCACGTCCTCAGCCAGAAGAATGTTGGGGCAGCCTACTGGAACGGCGACGGCGTGGAGAAAGACCTCGGGGAGTGCGTATTCTGGTACGAGCTGGCTGCCAATGGTGGCGACGCCCAGGCACAGTTCGCCACGGGCTGGTTCCTCATGACGGGCACCGGAGTCCCCAAAGACGAGCGGAAGGGACTACGCTGGATCAACAAGGCCACCTTCCAGGGCTATCAGCCTGCCATCGACTACTGCAAAGAGCATAATCTGAAATGGTATTAACAACTATCATCATCATCTATCAACAATGGACGACCTGGCAGCAGCACGCCAGACACAGGATCGCATCCGCGAGTTTGTGCGCCATCATCCCACCGTCTACCGTGCCCGCGCTGCAAGCGTCCGAAGGAGAAGTTCAACAGGGCATAGGCCGACCACGTCTCCCCCCGCTATGAACAAGGACGAGAAGCGACGGCTGCGAAGGGAAAGGCTGATGGGCAACAAAGCCTATCAGGCCATGAAAGGCCTCACCCGATGTATGGACCGCTACTACCTGGATGCACTCATCGGAGTCATACCCGGCTGGGGCGATGCCATTGCCATGCTCTCAGCCATCCCTTTCGTCTATTTCTCCGTCAGGGTCATCAGAAGCATGCCGCTCACACTGGCCATCCTCAACAACACCCTGCGCGACGTGCTGCTGGGCATGATACCGTTTTTCGTGGGCGACATCATCGACGTCTTCCATCGTGCCAACACCAAGAACATGGCGATGATACAGGGATTCGTCGACGGCGACGAAGCAATCATCAGGGAGGTAAACAAGAAGGCAAGGCAGTCGGCCGTGGTGCTCATCCTCCTGCTACTGCTTATAGCCCTCATGATCTGGCTGCTCATCACTTTCGGCAGCTACCTGTATTCGCTCGTCGCATCACTCTTCCAGCAATAGCCATCCTGCTGCCCCGGCCGGCGGATGAAAGCCGACAGACAAAAAAACGGAAAAGCCGCTCGTTCGTTGTGAACCAGCGGTTTTTCCGTATGCAGAGAGTCGGGGTGACAGCAATGTTTCTTAATTCTCATTTGATGTCAATCTTGGGTATGCGTCCGTCCTTCATGCGCTGGAACTCGCGATATGCCGTGGTGCGACGGAAGCCGTTGCCACCAGAGGGGATACCGTCGTGATAGAAAAGATACGACTTACCTTTGAAATCGATGGTGCCGCCATGAATCGTAAAGGAACCGGGCGACTCGTCGGTGATGCGCCCCTCGTAGTGCCAAGGGCCGTGAATGCTCTTCGATGTCGAGTAAGCCCAATGTTCGGGTACACCGCCAGCAGCATATTCCAGGAAATAGGTATCGCCAATCTTATAGATCCACGGAGCTTCCTCAAAGCCGGTCTTCATCACCTTCTTGTGCAGCTGGTAGTCCATCTTCATACATTTGGGTCCGAACTGTGCCTCGTCATCAAGCATAGGGCGCATATCGCAGATGCCGTTGTTGGCAAAACTCTTGTCTATGCTGATCATATCTTCGTTCAACTTGGCATACCAGCAGCCGTTGTTGCCCCAGAAGAGCCAGGCCTGTCCGTCATCATCGACAAATACAGTGGGATCGATGAAGCCCCAGTCGCCGGGGATGAGCGGTTTGCCGAGAGCATCTGTCCAAGGGCCTTCCGGACGGTCAGCTACAGCCACGCCGATTCCATGCAGGTGCTTGGTGGTGTCCTCTGCAGCTACATACCAGTACCACTTGCCGTTGCGTTCTATGGCCTGCGAAGCCCAGGCATTGTCGCCCTGCTTGGCCCACTTGAAGTTGGCGGTGGAGAGCACAATACCGTGATCCGTCCAATGTT
>CAMNHM010000093.1 GCA_946539475.1 uncultured Prevotellaceae bacterium
GCCAACGACGCCCGCGTGGATGCCGACACGGCCATCGCCGTGAAGAACAACGACCTGGCCCTGCGCCGCGCCGCCCTGAAGAAGGAGGCCGACACCGCGCAGGCCGATGCCGACGCTGCCTACTCCATACAGCAGCAGGAGCAGCAGAAGACGATCAACATCAAGACCGTCGAGGCCGAGATTGAGAAGACCAAGCGCGAGCAGATCCTCTCGAAGGAGCAGATCGAGATTCAGCAGAACCGACTGGCTGCCGAGATCGAGAAGAAGGCCGACGCCGACAAGTACAAGGTGGAGAAGGACGCCGCCGCCGACCTGGAGCAGCGCAAGCGCGTGGCAGAGGCCCAGAAGTATGAGGCCGAGCAGCGCGCACTGGCTCAGAACGCCGAGTCGGACGCCGTGCGCTACCGACTGGAGCAGGAGGCCATCGGTATCAAGGCCAAGGGTGAGGCCGAGGCATACGCCATCCAGAAGAAGGGCGAGGCCGAGGCACTGGCCATGGACAAGAAGGCCGAGGCCTATAAGAAGTACAACAACGCCGCCGTGCTGCAGATGATGATCGAGGTGCTGCCGCAGGTGGTGGAGAACGTGGCGAAGCCCATCGCCTCGATCAAGGACGTACACGTCTACAGCGGCGGACAGGAGACGGGCGCCGGCGTGGCGTCGATGAGCGGCGGCGTGCCCGTGGCCATCCGCCAGGCCTTCGACGTGCTGAAGTCGGCCACCGGTGTCGACATGGCCGACATCATGCGCGCCGGCACCATCGAGGCGAAGGTGAACCGCAACATCAACCTCAACGACGAGGCCCGACAGGCCGTCGACAACATCACAGGAAACGACGCCTAAACCATCAACAAGAGTCTCTCAACTCTCAACAAGAGTCTCTCAACTCTTAACTCTCAACTCTCAACTCTTGTCCAAAGACCTGCTATCCTACATCCGCGAGGGGCGGCCGATGACTCGCAGCGAGAAGCTGCGGCTCATCGCCGAACTCTCCGTACCCAGCATCCTGGCACAGATATCGGCGACGGTGATGTTCTTCATCGACGCCGCCATGGTGGGACACCTGGGAGCGAAGGCCACGGCGGCCATCGGACTGGTGGAGACCACCACGTGGCTGCTCAACGGACTGGGAGCTGCGGCCAACATGGGATTCTCGGTGCAGGTGGCACACTTCATCGGCGCCAGCGACTACGACTCGGCGCGACGCGTGCTGCGACAGGCACTCGTCTTCTGCCTGCTATGGAGCCTGTCGCTGTCGCTGGGCTGCGTGGCCATCCACAGCTACCTGCCCTACTGGCTCGGCGGCAGCGCCGACATCGCCGCCGACGCCTCGGCCTACTTCCTCATCGTGGGACTATCGGGCATCCTTTTCCAGATGGCCGGCCTGGCCAGCTCGATGCTGAAGTGCTCGGGCAACATGAAGGTGCCCTCGGCGCTGCACATCATGCAGTGCGCCCTCGACGTGGTGTTCAACTACGCCTTCATCTACGTCCTGAGCATGGGCGTCAAGGGCGCCGCACTCGGAACGGCAGCTGCCGAACTGATCACGGCCGTGCTGATGCTCTACTTCCTGCTCGTGCGGTCGGAGATGCTGGGGATTTTTAGTGGAAAGAGGAATGTGGAGAGTGGAAAGAGGAATGTGGAGAGTGGAGAGTGGAAAGAGGAGAGTATTAAGTGGCGAGACTTCCGGCCGACGGCCGACACGCTGCGCATGGCCTTCAAGATCGGTGCGCCGATGGGCCTGCAGCATGTGCTGATGGGCGGCGCACAGATCGTGAGCACCATCATCGTGGCGCCGCTGGGCACCGTCGCCATTGCTGCCAACTCGCTGGCCATCACCGTCGAGAGCCTCTGCTACATGCCCGGCTATGGCATTGCCGACGCCGCCACGACACTCATCGGACAGGGCATCGGAGCCGGACAGCGGCTGCTGACGCGCTCGTTCGCCTACCTATCGGTCGGCGTGGGCATCACGGTGATGACGCTGATGGGCGTGCTGATGTTCGTCTTCGCGCCGGAGCTGATGAGCCTGATGTCGCCCGTCGATGCCATCATCAGCGAGGGAGCGCAGGCGCTGCGCATAGAGGCCTTCGCCGAGCCGATGTTTGCAGCAGCCATCGTCTGCAACGGCATCTTCGTAGGAGCCGGCGACACGCTGCGCCCGGCCATCATGAGCCTGCTGTCGATGTGGGGCGTCAGGCTGACGCTGGCATGGTGGCTCTCGAAGGACTACGGTCTGATGGGCGTCTGGACGGCAATGGCCATCGAGCTCACCTTCCGAGGCATCATCTTCCTCCTCCGCCTGTGGAAAGGCAACTGGAACAAGAAACTGGGCTCCTGAAAGAGCCGCGCCCCCCAAAAGTCCTACGAAGAAAGAAAAAAATGAAACTCCTAAAAGCACTGACAATTGCCCTGCTCCTGCCACTACTGCCAGCAGCAGCACAGGCACAGACACGCGAGGTGCTCCTCGAGACGACAGAGGGAAACATCCGCATCGCCCTCTCCGACCTCACCCCGCGCCATCGCGACAACTTCATCAGGCTGGTCAGCGAGCACTTCTACGACTCGCTGCTCTTCCACCGCGTCATCAAAGGATTCATGATACAGGGCGGCGACCCCGACAGCCGCCACGCTGAACCGGGAGCAACACTCGGCGACGGCGACGTGGGATACACCCTGGAGCCCGAGTTCCGAACGCCGCAACTCTACCACCGCCGAGGCGTCGTTGCAATGGCCCGCGAGGGCGACGACGTGAACCCCGGCCGACGCAGCAGCGGGTGCCAGTTCTACATCGTATGGGGGAAGACATTCTCGTCGAAGGACATCGACAATATGCAGCTGCGCCTCGACTCGCTGACGAACCCGCCGGTGAAGATCACGCCAGAGATGTTCCAAACCTACAAGAGCATCGGCGGCACACCCCATCTCGACGGCCAGTACACGGTGTTTGGCGAGGTGACAGAGGGCCTCGACGTCGTCGACCGCATCCAGCGCGTCTTCACCGACGACTACGACCGTCCCGTCGACGACGTGCGCATCCTCAGGGCGAGGGTCACGAAATAGGTTTTTTCGAAAAACGCTCCCGAAAAACACAAAAAAAAGATGCAGACCTTGGTTGTCACAACTGGGTCTGCATTAAACGATATTAATAACTAAAAACCTTCTCTAAACATGTTAACCTTTACAACAATTCTTTTTACCTAGAAACTAAAAACCTAATTGAATGAACAATCTTAACTTACCTAATAACTAACTAACAACTATTGAATATCGCTTTGAATCTTTATATTTATGTGTCTGGACATCGCTTTGTCCTTTTGACGATGCAAAGGTACGACGAAAATCGGCAACGGACAACATTTTCCGTCGCCTTTTGCTGAAAAATGGGCTCATTATTGACGAAAATCAACTGGGATGTGCTCGGACACAGTCATTTTGTGCCCGCAAACAGCTCTTCCGACACCAGATTGGTGAGCTCCACGAACTCCGCTATGGAGAGCTGCTCCGGTCGGCGGGTAAGAAGTGAAGAGTGAAGAGTGAAGAGTGAAGAATCCTGTGGCAACAACTGGCGCAGGCTGACGCGGAGCATCTTGCGGCGCTGGTTGAACGTGGTCTTAACCACGCGGCGGAACAGCTCCTCGTCGCATCCGAGCGTGGTGACATCGTTGCGCGTCATGCGTATGACGGCACTCTGCACCTTTGGCGGCGGGTTGAACACGCCGGGCTCTACGGTAAAGAGATACTCCACGTCGTACCACGCCTGAGTGAGCACCGAGAGGATGCCATACTGCTTCGACCCTGGCTTGGAGGCCATCCGCAGGGCCACCTCGTGCTGTATCATGCCCGTGCAGCAGGGTATGAGGTCGCGGTTGTCGAGCATCTTAAAGAAGATCTGCGAAGAGATGTCGTAGGGGTAGTTGCCCGTGAGCACGAACTGCCGGCCGCCGAACAGCTCGTGCAGGTCCATGCGCAGGAAGTCGCCGTAGATGATTCTCCGGGCATTGGGCTGTTCCTCGGCCTCTGCAAACATGGGGAAATGCTCCTTGAGATAGGCCACCGACTCAGCATCGATCTCCACGACGCTGAGCGGCCGGGGCTTCTCGGCCAGGAACTGTGTCATCACGCCCATTCCGGGCCCCACCTCCAGCACGGGCAGGTCGGGACAGGCATCGACGGTGTCGGCGATACGGCGGGCAATAGAGAGGTCGGTCAGGAAGTGCTGTCCGAGGTTCTTCTTGGGTCTTACTTGTCTCATCATGGTGCAAAGGTACGAATAAGTGAGGAAAAAAGAAAAGAAAATGGTGTTTTTCTTTTGCTTTTCGCTCACTTATTCGTACCTTTGCAGGCGATGAACGACAAAAACGCACTTCAGACGCTGACGAAGATTGCGCTGCCCCTGCTGCTCGGCGGCGCCATCCTCTATTGGATGTATCGCGACTTCGACTTCGAGCGCGTACGGCAGGTGGTGCTCCACGAGATGGACTGGACGTGGATGCTGCTGTCGTTCCCCTTCGGCATCCTGGCACAGGCACTGCGCGGATGGCGCTGGCGGCAGACGCTCGAGCCCATGGGCGAGCAGCCGCGGAGCAGCGTCAGCGTGAATGCCGTGTTCCTGAGCTATGCCGCCTCGCTGGTGGTGCCGCGCATCGGTGAGTTCACCCGCTGTGCGGTGATGAAGCGCTGGGAGGGCATCTCCTTCACGAGGGCGCTGGGAACGGTCGTCACCGAGCGCATGGTCGACATGCTGCTGATGCTCGTCATCGTCGGGGCTACGGTGCTGCTTGAGATGAGCACCTTCGGAACGTTCTTCCGGCAGACGGGCACTAGCCTGCACGACATCCTCAGCGGGTTCTCGTGGGCAGGGTGGCTGGTGACCGCCGTCTGCATCGCCGCCATCGCCGTCCTGCTGTACGTACTGGTGCGCAACCTTCAGATATATAATAAGGTGAAGACGACGCTCAGCGACATCTGGAAGGGCATCACCTCGCTCAAGGGTGTGCGCAGCGCACCGTCGTTCGTGGCCATGACCGTCGGCATCTGGCTGTGCTACTTCCTCCACTACTACCTGACGTTCTTCTGCTTCGACTTCACGGCCCACCTGGGGCTGTCGTGCGCGCTGGTGACCTTCGTCGTGGGCTCTATCGCCGTCATCGTTCCCACGCCGAACGGTGCCGGTCCGTGGCACTTCGCCGTGAAGACGATGCTCATCCTCTACGGTGTGCAGGACGAGCAGGCCCTCTACTTCGTGCTCATCGTTCATACCGTGCAGACGCTGCTGGTCGTCGTCCTGGGCATCTATGCATGGGCCAGGCTCAGCTTTATCAGACGCAAAGAATCTCATGTTTAACATAAACCATTCAAAAAAACCATGAACGAAATCCAAAACCTACAACCACAGTGCGTATGGAAGAACTTCTATGCGCTGACACAAGTGCCACGTCCCAGCGGACACCTGGAGAAGATTCAGCAGTTCCTGCTTGACTTCGGCAAGCAGGCTGGCGTATATGCCGTCAAGGATCCTGCCGGCAACATCCACTTCCGCAAACCCGCAACGCCAGGCATGGAAGGCCGCAAAGGCATCATCCTTCAGGCACACATGGACATGGTGCCCCAGAAGACGCCCGAGTCGACACACAACTTCGAGACCGACCCCATCGAGCCCTGGATCGACGGCGAGTGGGTGAAGGCCCGCGGCACAACGCTCGGCGCCGACAACGGCCTCGGCGTGGCATCGATCATGGCCATCATGGAGGACAAGACGCTCAGGCACGGCCCCATCGACGCCCTCATCACCGCCGACGAAGAGACGGGCATGTACGGTGCCAACGACCTGCCCGAGGGCGAGCTCGAGGGCGACATCCTGCTCAACCTCGACTCCGAGCACTGGGGAAAGTTCGTCATCGGCTCGGCAGGAGGCATCGATGTCACCGCCACGCTGGAATATAAGGAGGCAGAGACCGACAAGGACGATGCCGCAGTCAGGGTTACCGTCAAGGGGCTGCGCGGCGGCCACAGCGGACTGGAGATCCACGAGGGTCGCAGCAATGCCAACAAGCTGCTGGTGCGCCTCGTGCTCGAGGCCATCGAAGAGCTCGACGCACGCCTGGCCTCATGGCACGGAGGCAACATGCGCAACGCCATCCCCTTCAAGGCAGAGGCAGTGCTCACCGTCCCGAAGGAGAACGTCGAAGCGCTGAAGGAGCTCTGCGCCGACTGGCAGGAGGACTTCAACGACGAGTATAAGGTGATCGAACCACAGGGCATCGAGGTCGTCGCCGAAGACGTGGCAACGCCTGCCACGGAGCTGCCCGTGGAGATTCAGGACAACCTGGTCGATGCCATCTATGCATGCCACGACGGCGTCATCCGCTTCATCCCTAGCTATCCCAACGTCGTGGAGACCAGCTCCAACCTGGCCATCATCGACATCGAGGACGGGAAGGCTGCCATCAAGATCCTGGCCCGCTCCAGCCGCGAGGACATGAAGGACTATGTGGTGAGGATGCTACAGAGCTGCTTCTCAATGGCCGGCATGAAGGTAGAGACCTCCGGCAGCTACGGAGGATGGGACCCCAACCCACAGAGCGAGGTGCTGCACCTGCTGCTCCGCGAGTACAAGGAGCTCTTCGGCGAGGACGGCATCATACAGGTAGACCACGCCGGACTGGAGTGCTCCGTCATCCTGGGCAAGTACCCCCACCTGGATGTCGTCTCGCTGGGCCCCACGATGAAGTCGCCCCACACCACCACCGAGCGCGCACTCATCAAGACCGTAGAGCCCTTCTGGCAGCTGCTGAAGAAGACGCTCGAGGACGTCCCCGCAAAATAAACAACGACCGCCGCTGTATTTTTTCTTCTTTCCGGGGGTTAGCATTTTGGACGTTCGCCTGTACTATTATAGAGTAAAAGGAGATTTCAAATGCCTACCCAGATAGAACAACTTTACAGCCGGCACTACGACCGCATGCTGCTCACCGCACGCACGCTACTCGACAACGACGAGGATGCGCGCGATGCGGTGAGCGATGTGTTTACCGAGTTGCTCGCCTCGGGCAAGCAACTTGATGAGCTGCGGGCCGAGAGCTACTTGCTGGTCAGCGTGCGCAACCGCTGCATGAACATGCTGGAGCACCGTCAGGTGGTAGAAGCATCAGAGAAGCTGTTGACCCCTGACGACGAGACCTCCAACTACGAAGAGCCGCCACTCGACCAAGTGCTCGACTATATGGACACGCGCCTCACCGACAAGACCAGCAGCGTGATGAAACAACGCTTCCTGGGGCGCAAGAAATACAACGAGATAGCCACCGACATGGGCATCAGCCGTATTGCCGTGTACAAGCACCTGTCGCAAGGGCTACGGCAAATCCGCGCTCACTTCTCTTGGTACACGGCCGTCCTGACATTGCTCTTGCTGCTCTCCGGCGTTGCTCTAGCGTTCTTCATCAGTCATCAGGGCACGAGTCCTTCACCACAACAGCCGGAGGAGTCATCGGTCAGCACTCCTGCCAGCGTAGCCCATCCACAGCCACAAGTCGTACATTATGAGGACGCGCCACTGGAGCAGATACTCACTGACATCACCAACTACCACAAGCTGCAATTGCGTTTTCTCAGTGACGGTGCCCGTCGTCTGCGCCTTCATTATGACTGGCATCAGGGTGACCCCGTCGCCAACATCATCGCCACGCTCAACCTCTTTGAGAGCATCAACCTGGATCTGCGCCAAAATAGCCTCTACGTCAAATGAAGATTGGTCTGACTATCCTGTTGATCATCCTGCTTCACCCTGTCATGCTACATGCACAGCGCTTCAGCCGCGACTATCGCGACAGGCCCATGACCGAGGTGCTCAGTGACCTGGCGACAGCTGGAGGCCAGCGCATCGTCTTCATCCATGATGAGCTGGAGGACTTCACCGTCACCCAGCAGTTCGAGTCGCTCAGCATCGTCGATGCCATCCGCGCCTGCATCGGCTTCTATCCCATCAGTCTCAGTTGTCAGGGTGACTCCATCCTGATTGTCAAGTGCACACAGAAAGCCCGTCGCCACCTCATCGGCCACCTGACGGATGAGCACGACATGCCCGTCAGCTATGCCAACATCACGCTCTATTCGCCCATCGACTCCACTATTATTAATAAAGGTGTAAGCAACCAGAACGGCCGATTCGTCATCCCTTGTGACACGGCAGAGTTCATAATGCGGGTCAGCCATATTGCTTACAAGCCACTCCGTCGCCGGTGCCAGCCCACCAACATTGGCACGCTGCGCCTTGAGACGGCACTGGAGCCGATTGACAGCCTCAGCATCGTTGCCAGCCGCACAAAACAGAAAGAGCAGACCTACAGGTTGCTGGCGCAGATGGTGGACGTGAATGTGTGGAACATGGGCTTGCCACAGTTCAACATTGACACGATACCCCTCAAATATCGCGATGCGCCAGCCGTCGTACTGGCCGAATACGACAGCATCTGCTACAGTGAGCACCATGATCCTCTTCTGAAAATCAGCAGCAAGCGATGGATAGGCAGCCGATGGCTGGAGACCACCCACCTGCACCGCGTCCGATATATGGTAAACAGTGCCGAAGGGGTCAGGAGATTGTCGCACTTTGCCTACTCCACCCAGACCGATGTCACCAACTTCGTGATGTACAAGACCACCTTCGTGGGCATCCGTATCATCAGCCCTGACGGTGGAATACACACGGTGAACACCCTACCCTACTTCACACCCCGCAAGCTGAAGCCGCAGCAGGACGGAACAGGCGTCGACAGCATTAGCATTGCCCCGCTGACAACGGGCGACATCGTCGACCTTTACGTCTTCCACCGCTACAAAGAGCCCCTTTCGCCCTACGTCATGCACTTCCCCACCGACTTCCCTGTACTGAGCTACGAGGCACGCGCAGTGGCAGGCCAACACGTCAGCATCAGTTTTGAAGAGCATCATTCACCTGCCACCGCTCAGTTGAAAGGAGATGGCAATCAGCAGATACTGACTTATCACCTGCACGACTATTGGTCGAAAGAGGCCCGCACGCCATCCTTCACCCTGCTGAAGGCGCAGACCTCCGGCAGTCAGCAGCCCAGCATCAAGGCTACGGCAACGGAACTATCAGAAACAAAATAAGAAGAGAGATGAAACAGTTGAAGACAACACTCCTGCTGCTTGCCAGCATCATCTGGCAGGGAGCACAGGCACAAGAAACGAGTACTGCCGTAGAGGGCATCGACCCCAACGACCCCTTTGAGATGCAGAAACCGCAAAGCGACAACCGAGCCATAAGCTCACTGACGGCAAACTTCTCGCCGGGTTGGATAACGTCAGAAGTGGAGACGCCACACTATGGCTCCCATAGCTGGCAGCCAGGCAGCGGCTTCGAATTGGCCTATCGATACATCGGGAATCATGGATACGGTTTCGCCCTGACCTATTCGAACAACAGCACCGAATATGACGGCGCCTACCAACTGGGACTAACCGGCATCACCGGCTCGGTCGTCTACGGTGGGCGTATCGCCCGTCAGTGGATAGCGAGTGTTGAGGTCGGAATAGGATATACGTACTATACCGATGGCGGACATAAGTCGCAAGACGGTCTTGCTACCCGCTACGCATTCAGCTTTGAGTACCAGCTTGCCAAGCACTTCGGTATCGGAATAGGAATGTCGAACCAGTTATCGAGATTCCCTGACAACAACTACAGCATGGCGAAGGACAAGATAAACGGTTTCAGCCGCCTCGCCTTGAACGCCGGATTGCACATATACCTTTAATACATATAGCACACACCATGAACAGAACCATCATCGTCCTCTGCCTTCTACTCACATCATTGGCCACCAAGGCCCAAGGCAGCTACTGCAACACATTTGCCGAATATATCGGCGGACACTTCACCCAGCTCGAACAGCTGCAGATGCAGACACGCTCAAAGAGCAAAAGAATCTGGTGGGGTGGCGTCGACTTCCAACCCGTCACTGGCGACAAAGCCACCGACAAGATACTGAAGAAACAGGCATGCGTCGTCATGTATCATGACTCGATCTACCTGAACTGCCGCAACTTGAGTTGCCAGGGCGTGGCCTTTGGCAAGGGGTATGCCCGGGCCTATGTTTTTGAACGCGACTACCTGCTCTTCTGCGCCCAAAGCATCAAAGCACGCCAAAAAACCAGTTCGGCCGCGCTGGCCTTCGGACTATTAGGGGGAGCTATCGCCGCATCGAGCTTATCCGATAACTACAGTTGCTACATCCTCAACCCTGGCACGGGCGTCGTGGAACTCATCGACAAGAACGTGATGCACCGCCTGCTAGAGGAACGCAACGACCTCGAGATGGAATACCGCCTCACCGACCCTAAGCTGAACTTCCATCCCGAGACCCTCCTCCCCTTCCTGATCAAGCAAGGGCTCATCGAGGAATGATGATGATACTATCCTCTTTGCCGACTGGGTAAAAACACTTTTTTTCTCAGAATATTCGTGTTTTTGAAAAGTTTTTCGTACCTTTGCACCCGATTTCAGTAATTCATTAAAACAAGAAAACAAATTATGGACGATTACCCGGCGGATAGTAACAAACGTTAGGCGGGAGGAATCGGCAGAACAACGCAC
>CAMNHM010000094.1 GCA_946539475.1 uncultured Prevotellaceae bacterium
CTGGGCCGACGTCAGGGAGTACATCCTGAAACTGAAGGACCCGCATTACTACCAGGACTCGCTGGTGAGGAACGGCTACATGCGTGGCACGGAGACAGCCGACTATGTCGACAAGATCCGCAGCCGTTACAATGAGTACATGAGGAGAGTGAGGCAATAAGCTGTCTGATGTACGGCATTTAGGTGTTACCTAGACTAAGTCCACTCTATCCAGCCGAACAACGTTCTCTACATGCGGAGTATGTGGGAACATGTCGACGGGCTGAACGCAGGTGACGCGATAGTCGGTGGCAAGGTCGTGCAGGTCGCGAGCCTGCGTGGCAGGGTTGCAGCTGACATAGACGATGCGCCGGGGTGCTGCGCGCAGGATGGTGCGCACGACATCGGGGTGCATGCCAGCGCGTGGCGGGTCGGTGATGATGACGTCGGGACGCCCGTGAAGGCTGATGAACGCATCGTTGAGGATGTCCTTCATGTCGCCAGCGAAGAAGAGGGTGTTCGTGATGCCATTGATGTCGGAGTTGATGCGTGCATCGTCGATGGCCTCAGGGACATACTCGATGCCGATGACCTGTCGCGCCTGGCGTGCCAGGAAGTTGGCGATGGTGCCCGTGCCGGTGTAGAGGTCGTAGACGAGCTCATCGCCGGTGAGCGCTGCCATCTGGCGTGCCACGCAGTAGAGGTGGTAGGCCTGCAGGGTGTTGGTCTGGTAGAATGATTTCGGACCAACCTTGAAGCGCAGGTCGTCCATGAGCTCGAAGATATGGTCGGTGCCCTTGTAGAGTTGTATGTCCAGGTCGCCGATGGTGTCGTTGCATTTCTGGTTGTCGACATACATCAGCGACGTGATCTGTGGGAATCGCTCGGCCAGATGCTGCAGCAGAGCCATCGCCTCGTCGGCTCCCCCCGTCTCGTCGTAGTGGAATTGCAGGATGACCATCCACTCGCCGGAGTGGGAGTTGCGGATGATGACGTCGCGCAACAGGCCTCGCTGCTGTCGCAGGTCGAAGAAGGAGAGGCCCTTGTCGACGGCATAGTCGCGGATGGCATTGCGAATCTGGTTGTGGAGGTCGTCCATGAGGTGGCACTTCTCGATGGGCAGGATCTTGTCGAAGGCGCCGGTGATGTGGAAACCGATGGCGGGCTGATCCTTGAGGCTCGCGGCATCGTCCTTGGGCAGTGTGGCAATCTGCTCACGCGTGAGGTAGCGACGGTTGGCACAGCCGTAGTCGAGCTTGTTGCGATAGCCCTCGGTGAGCTGGCTGCCCAGGATCGGCTGGAAGGGAGGCAGGGGGATCTTGCCGATGCGCTTCAGCTGGTCGTAGACCTGTTGCTGCTTCATGCGCAGCTGCTCGTCGTAGGGCAGCTGCTGCCACTTGCAGCCTCCGCAGACGCCGAAATGGCTGCAGAAGGGAGTCGCGCGTACATTACTATATTGATGGTAGCGTACTACCTCGCCCTCGGCGAAGGAGTGCTTCTTGCGGCGTATCTGTACGTCGCACACATCGCCAGGGGCGCACCAGGGAACGAAGACGACGAGGTCGTTCCAATGGAAGAGACACTTGCCTTCGGCAGCGGTGGTCTCTATTGTGACGTGCTCTAGGAGCGGAAGTGGTTTTTTCAAGTTGAGAGTTTAGGGTTGTTTATACTATAAAGTCGAGACAGGAGCGCTGCACGGTGAAGGGGCGCACGCGGGTGTTGGCGACTTCGACGTGGGCAGGATGAGTGGCATAGGCTTTCAGCGCCTCCGGCGACTCGAGGGTGCTGTCGAGCATGACGTCGGCATTCGACGACGGCAGGCGCCCATCGATATTGACCTTCACGTCGAGGAGCCCTGGCACCTTGCCTACAAGTCCCTCAAGACCGGCCTTGATGCCTTCTTTCACACGTTGCTTCTCGTCCTCCTGCAGCTCAGGGTTCAATGTCCATAAAATGATGTGTCGTACCATACGAAATAAGTGCTTTAACGTTAATCGTCGACAAAATTACAACTTTTTTTTGAAAGAACGTGCATTAATAGCGAAGAAAGTAGTAACTTTGTGGGCAAAACACGATAGAACGATGAGAAAAGACAGACGACAGACAGTGATGGCAGCCCTGCTGACGGTGCTACTGGCGATGCCGGCGGTGGTGCAGGCAGGACGGCTGACACAGCTGGTGAACCCCTATATAGGCACTGGCGGACACGGGCACGTGTTCCTGGGGGCAAACGTACCCTTCGGACTGGTGCAGCTGGGGCCTACACAGTATACGCACGGCTGGGACTGGTGCTCGGGCTACCACTATAGCGACTCGGTGGTGGTGGGCTTCAGCCAAATGCACCTCAGTGGTACGGGCATCGGCGACCTGGGCGACGTGACGCTGCTGCCTACGACGACCGCTGCCGCCCACGAGGCCCGATTCTCGCATCGGGCAGAGCACGTGCGCCCGGGCTACTATGCCGTGACGCTGGACAACGGCGTGCACGTGGAGCTGGCAGCGACAGAGCGGGCCGGCATGCACCGCTATACATGGCCTGCCGATGCCGACAGCAACATCGTGCGCCTGGACCTGAAGCGTGGCATCGGCTGGGACCGCATGACGGAAGGAGCAGTGAGGCAGGAGAATACGACGACCGTCAGTGGCCGACGCCTGTCGCGCGGATGGGCGAACGACCAGCGGGTGTACTTCGTGGCAGAGTTCTCGAAACAAATCAAGAGCCTTACCGTCAGCGGTGACACGCTGGCAACACTCACCTTCGAGGCCGACGGACAGCCATTGACGGTGAGGGTGGGGCTATCGGCTGTCGGCACCGACGGTGCACGAGAGAACCTGCGGGCAGAGATGGACCACTGGGACCTCCGACGCGTCGTGCGTGAGGCCGACGAGAAATGGGAGCGACAGCTGGAGAAGGTCAGCGTCAGCGGCGCGCTAGGTGCCGACGAGCTGACAATCTTCTACACCGCACTATACCACACGATGACAGCTCCCTCGCTCTTCAGCGACGTCAGTGGTGACTATCGCGGCGCCGACGGGAAGATGCACCACGGTAGCCATCAGAGCTACACCACCTTCTCGCTCTGGGACACCTATCGCGCTGCCCATCCCCTGATGACCCTGATCCACCGTGACCGACAGGCCGACATCGCCGCGACGATGCTCCAGATATTCAACGAACAGGGTAAGCTGCCGGTGTGGCATCTGATGGGGTGTGAGACGGACTGCATGGTGGGTAATCCAGGCGTTCCTGTACTTGCAGACATGGTGCTTAAACATCTGACGAACAAGCATGAAGAAGCATTCGCTGCAATGAAAGCTTCATCTATGCTCGACGAGCGCGGCATGGCTCTGCTGAAAGCGTATGGGTACATTCCCAACGACCTGCTGGAAGAGCAGGAGACGGTGGGAAGGGCGATGGAATATGCTATTGCCGACTGGTGTGTGGCACGCGTGGCACAGCGGCTTGGAAAGAAGGCCGACCAGCGATACTTCGACCGCCGGGCACAGGCCTACCGCCTCTACTTCGACAAGTCGACAGGTTTCATGCGCAGCAAAGACTCCAAGGGCAACTTCCGCAGCCCCTTCAGTCCCTTCGACTCCGCACCGACGAACCGTGACTATACGGAGGGCAACGCCTGGCAGTATACCTGGCTCGTGCCCCACGATCCCCATGGACTGATCGGACTGTTTGGAGGAGAGAAAGCGTTCACGACGAAACTAGACTCGCTGTTCGTCGTCGACAGCAAGCTCGGCGAGGATGCACCGCCCGACATATCAGGGCTGATAGGACAGTATGCCCACGGCAACGAGCCCAGCCATCACGTGCTGTACCTCTACAACTATGCCGGACAGCCCTGGAAAGGTGCACGCCTGCTGCGCCGGACGATGGAAGAGCTCTACCACAACGCCCCTGACGGACTGAGCGGCAACGAGGACGTCGGGCAGATGTCGGCGTGGTATGTACTCTCGGCGCTGGGACTCTATCAAGTAGAGCCAGCAGGAGGAAAATACGTGATCGGCACTCCGCTGTTCGGCGAGGCAACGATCGACGTCGGCGAAGGACGTACGTTCACCATCAAGGCCACCAACAACAGTCGGGAGAACTGCTACGTGCAGCGGGCGCTGCTCAACGGCAAGACGTACAGTCGCTCGTACGTGATGTACGACGATATCGTCGGTGGTGGCGTGCTGGAATTGGTGATGGGCAGTGAGCCCTCCGACTTCGGCTCCAAGGTAAAGGATCGCCCGTGAGGACACGTCTGCTGACCGCTGCACGGGAGCCCCTTAAATGCCCTTATACACAGGAATAGCTTGGATGAGGCGGTTTTGCAAAGCAAAGATTGCATTTTCCGACGAACAGGTTCGGCGGACGGTCGTGAAACCTTAAAATGCCTAAAAACGGGCGAAATACCTCGGGCGAAACAACGACTGTTTGGAAAAAAAATGGTAATTTTGCGCGCGAAATCATTGAAGCATTATATCATACACTAAATTAAAGAACAAACATGGTAAACTACAAGGATCTAGGTCTCGTGAATACCCGCGAGATGTTTAAGAGAGCCGTCAGCGGTGGCTATGCCATCCCCGCATTCAATTTCAACACGATGGAGCAGATGCAGGCCATCGTTCAGGCTGCCGTCGAGACAAAGTCGCCGGTGATCATGCAGGTGTCGAAGGGCGCCCGCAACTACGCCAACGCTACCATCCTGCGCTACATGGCAGAGGGTGCTGTGGCCTACGCTAAGGAGCTGGGATGCAAGCATCCTGAGATCGTGCTCCATCTGGACCACGGTGACAGCTTCGAGCTCTGCAAGGACTGCATCGACATGGGCTTCTCAAGCGTGATGTACGATGGCAGCTCGCTGCCCTACGAGGAGAACATCCGCATCTCACGCCAGGTGGTGGAATATGCTCACAAGTACGACGTCACCGTTGAGTGCGAGCTCGGCGTGCTGGCAGGCGTGGAGGACGAGGTTGCCTCTGAGGTGAGCCACTACACGAAGCCTGAGGAGGTGATCGACTTCGCTACCCGCACCGGTTGCGACTCGCTGGCAATCTCCATCGGCACGAGCCACGGAGCATACAAGTTCAAGCCCGAGCAGTGCACCCGCGACGAGAAGACCGGCAGGCTCGTTCCGCCGCCATTGGCATTCGACGTGCTCGCTGAGATCGAGAAGAAGCTGCCCGGATTCCCCATCGTGCTCCATGGATCGAGCTCGGTGCCCCAGGAAGAGGTTGACACCATCAACAAGTACGGTGGCAACCTGCCCGACGCCGTCGGTATTCCCGAGGAGCAGCTGCGCAAGGCTGCGAAGAGCGCCGTCTGCAAGATCAACATCGACAGCGACTCACGTCTGGCTATGACTGCTGCCGTGCGTAAGTACCTGGCTGAGCATCCCGACCATTTCGATCCTCGTCAGTATCTCAAGCCCGCCCGCGAGAACATGAAGAAGATGTACATCCACAAGATCGTGGAGGTGCTCGGCTCCGACAACAAGCTGGCTGAGTGCTGAGTAAGGAAGGACAAGGAGGAAACTTCCTCCACTTGATCACGAGCCACGGCATCGACGATAAACGATGATGCCGTGGCTTTTCCGTTCGACAACGATTCTCTTGCCTACACTAATATCTATCTTGCCTACAACGATGACCCGACGTATACTGCATGTGGACATGGACCAGTTCTTCGCTGCCGTTGAACAGCGTGACAGGCCTGAGCTGCGGGGAAAGCCCGTGGCTGTGGGACATGATGCCCCGCGTGGCGTCGTGTCGACAGCCAGCTACGAGGCACGACGCTACGGTGTACACTCGGCACAGGCTATCATGACGGCAAAGCGACTATGTCCTAACCTGATTATCGTCGAGCCACGGTTCCAGGCTTACAAGGAAGCATCGACGCAGATACGCCAGATATTCCAGGAATATACCGACCTGATTGAGCCGTTGTCGCTCGACGAGGCATTCCTCGACGTAACAGAGAACAAGCGCGGGCTGAAGCTAGGCGTCGACTGTGCACGGGAGATTAAGCAACGCATCTGGGAGGAGACCCACCTGACAGCAAGCGCTGGCGTCAGCTATTGCAAGTTCCTGGCAAAGATTGCCTCCGACTACCGTAAGCCTGACGGGCTGTGCGTGATTCATCCCGACCGTGCCCAGGCTTTCATCGACCAGCTAGCGGTAGACCGCATTTGGGGCGTAGGGAAGAAGACGGCAGAGCGAATGCACAAGATGGGAATCTTCACCGGTGCCGACCTACGACGAACTTCACTACCACAGCTGACAAGGGAGTTCGGGAAGATGGGACGCGTGTTCCACGACTTTGCAAGAGGTATCGACGAACGACCAGTGGTGACGGAATGGGAGCGAAAGTCGCAAAGCTGCGAGCGGACTTTCGTGAGTGATATCTTTCGTGAGGAGGAGGTGATTGCTGAGTTGCAGAAAGCCGTCGACGAACTGGTGCGACGCATTGCCAAGAGCAGCTTCGAAGGTCGTACGCTGACGCTGAAGGTGAAGTTTGCCGACTTCCGGCAAATCACCCGTAGCATCACCCAGACGAAGGTGCTGCAGGATCGGGCAGACCTGCTGCCACTGGCGCTGCAGCTACTGGAGCAGGTGGATTTTTCGGAGGCACATCCCATACGCCTGCTGGGGGTGGGCGTATCAGGACATCTCAGCGTCGACGAGCCATCAGCTCATCAGCAATGGCGACAGCTGGAGCTGGAGTTCCTCCCGTGGTAGTCGTATGCAATTATTGACGGACGCTGACTGGCGTTCCCTCTTCCTTTAGCTTACTGGCAAAGTCCTGAGGAGAGAAAGTGACGGGTGCCGTCATGAATTCCGGAACGTTATAGCTCTTGAGCATCTGGAGATGAAGGTCGGGATCGTCGGCAGGCAGCTCGAATGGCTTGCTGCCACGACCATCGGCATCGACGTGGGCAAAAAACGGCCGTGTGAACACTCCATCGTAGCGGCGTGAAGAGAAGACGATCCATCGCCCGTTGGACGACCAGGAATGATAGCTCTCAGTATCATTGGAGTTGCACTCGTCGAAAGGACGTGCCTCGCCCGTCGTGAGGTCCATCATCCAAAGGTCGGCATCATGGTGCCAGATGTGGAAGCAGCCCCATTCGCCCAGTGTGAACAGCAGCCAGCGCCCGTCGGGCGAGATGCGCGGTAGGGTGGCACTACGCCCGAGGGTGTCGGCACAGAATACCATCTCGCGCTCGCCAAACTGCCGGGTCGCCGGGTCGAACGACATGCGATAGATATTGTACTTCACCTCCTCGGCCCGAAGGATAATCTCCTCGGTGCTCACGCTGTCAGCCTGATATTCGAAATGAGCGCTGCAGAAATAGAGGCTACGCCCGTCAGGCGCCCAGAAAGGAAACACCTCCAGCTCATCAGGAACACGGCTGAGGGCAGTCACCTCGTGACGGTCTACATCGTAGAGGATCAGGTCGCTCTCACTGTCCTGCACCTCAATCTTGTTTGGGTGAGCCGTATGGAAACTCTGCATCGTCTTGTTGGTGGAATAGGCAATGAGCTTCATCGTGGGATGCCATGAAGGATAGACACCGGCAGACAGCAGCGAGTCGTGGCGCATATTGACTTTCTCGAGATGTCCGTCGTAGGCGATAATTGTTCCGCCGTCGTTCTCACGAGCATGAAACTGCATGCGCTGCGGGTTGTACTGCTGATAGTTGTGGCAGTTGACGCACTGACCGCCGAACTCCGTGGAACAGAGCATGTTGTCGACCATCACGCGCTCATCGAAATTCTCCAGGCAACGCTGGTTGAGCGTCAGCTCCTCGTAGGAGATGTAGCTGGGTGAAATGAGTCGATAGCTCAGCCAGGGATCGATGCTGTCGGGGGAGACGCTGATACTGAAAGGCTTGTAACGTGCCCATTGTCCGTTGGCATCCTGAGCGAAGACCTCAACCATCAGCGTGCGTCCGGCGGCAGCCTTCAACAACTGGTGCCACTCATCGACGTCGGGGCGCACCTTCAGCCCCTGGCAAATCATTTCGGCGGCACCTTCGCAGCTATAGCGCACGACAGCATCCTGCGCCTTGTTGAGCAGCTCCATGCACAGCGGGGCGACGTTGACGGGAATTGTAACGTCGGCATAGTCGGGATAGATCCTCGGAGAGGTCGTCAGCTGAGAATAATGCTCAGGAACGCTGGGCTCGCTACAGCTCGCCAGAAGCACCACGAGCATGCAAATGCTTTTGCTGATGGCGTGAATGAAGGCGTCTTTACGCCTCACGAGGTGGTATGGCAATCTATTTCTCCACATAGCGAGGACGATTAAAGTAGTAGGGGAAGTAGAAGTTTGCCAGTTCGCGCTGCTCGGGTGTAGCCCCCTCAGAGCTGGCAAAATGCTCGATGAGGAAGATTTCCTGCTGCGACATGTCGCTAGTGAGGAAATTGTCGGAGCGCAGAAGAGGAAGGATAGGCCGAAAGTCGTCGCTGCTCATTACGAGTGACGGCTGTCGAAGGTATTGGTCGTAATGACTAACAAAATCCTTCTGTGTGTCGGTCTTGCGAAGCATGGAGAGATAGCGCTGGGCAGCCTCCATCTCGCCGTTGAGGAGTGAGCAGCGCACCATCAGTTTCAGCTTCTCGACACTCCATCCATACTCTACGCCATCCTCTATACACCAGCGGTAGCAGTAGTTAGGGAGGCCATACTCCAGATAGAGCGGTTTTCCGATGGTGTGAATCGTGTGAATCACGAAAGGCGCCCGCGGACGAGCAAAGCCCTCCCGATAGCGTCTGGCATCGCTGCTGAGACGTCCCTGGCGCTGGAGTGCGAGGTTGCGCATCATGCACATTGCACGTGTAGGCTCACCCTTCGCACCACTGAACGTGCGGAGCATCGCCTGCCAGTCGTGATTCTCCATCTGTCGAGACATAGATAGCTCACGGTGGAAATTGTCGTCGGTGAACCATCCACCTGCCACGCAGAGAGCTGCGACGGCGAGCAATGCCGGCTGAAGCCAACGGTTTGTCGACGTCAGCGAGACCTTCTCGCGGAAGCCTTTCTTACAGAAGCAGACGAGCGCCGTCGTCGTGACGACGAGGAAGATGTAGGGCAGGTTGTAGGCAAAGCATCTGACGCCTTGATGTACGAAAACGGGAAGTGCCGTCCAATAGATATTAACGATGTGCGTCTCGTGGTATATCCACTGATAGCAAGCCAATGGCACAAACAGCACGGCTGCCACGGCAAGCAGTGTCGTCGCAAGGCGATAGCGACTGCCAATCCCCCACGCCATCAGCACCATCATCAGCGTGCCCCAAAGACCATAGAAGCCAAAGAGGGGATAGCTGATACAGGTAGAGACGACGACGAACAGCAACCGCAGCCCAAAACGTTCGGTGACAGAGCGATAGGCCCAAGCGAGGGCGACGGCTATAATCGTTCCCAGCGTAGCGTCGAAGAGATAGCCAGGCAGCTTGAGATAGTAGACCCAGTAGCCCAGGTCGACTACCGTCAGCAGCAGACATGCAATCGGCAGTAGCGTCAGCCACATCCATCGATGAGGAATGTGGAAGGCGCGCTGCAGCTCCCACATCAGGAATGCCCAGAGTAAGCAAAGCAGTGATACTCCTATCGCTGGATGGAAGAGCGACTGCGTGAGATAGGCACCTGCCCATGTAAGCAGTCCGCCCGAAGCAACCATTGACTGGCGGAAGAAGAGCGGCGTATGCAGGAAGAGCCCCTCTTCCTGAACACGATACAGGTAGTCGCTCTCGAAGACGACCAGCAGGACGGCAACGAGTACCAGTACGGAGTAGGGTAGGAGCTTCTTCACGATGCAGTTTTTTCGTCGCAGGTGTTTTTCGACGCGAGATGCGCCGTTATCCAACCTGCGAACCAGGCTTTACTTCCTTCGTTGTGGTGACTACGCTTAGGCTTTCGTCGGCATCAACGGCTGAGAGAATCATTCCCTGACTCTCGATACCCATCATCTTCCTCGGAGCAAAGTTGGCCACGAAGAGAATGCGACGCCCTATGAGCTTCTCAGGATGCTCGTAGAACTGGGCAATGCCCGAGCAGATGGTACGATCCTGGCCAGTACCGTCGTCGATGGTGAACTGCAGCAGCTTCTTCGATTTCTTCACTGCTTGACAGTCCTTCACCAAGCCGACACGGATATCGAGTTTCTCGAAGTCTTCGAAGGGCACGTTTTCCTTCACTGGCTGGGGCTTCCACTGAGCCTGTTCGTTGGCTTTCTTTGTTGCCTCTAGCTTATCGAGCTGGCGCTGGATGGTCTCGTCGTCGATCTTCTCAAAGAGTAGCTGTGGCTCGTTGATTTGATGACCAGCTGCAAGCAGGTCGATCGATCCCAGCTGCTCCCAGTCGAGATTCTGCTCGTTGATGAGCGAACGCAGACGATTGCTCGAGAAAGGCAGGAACGGACCAAAGGCAATGCTAAGATTAGCAACAAGTTGGAGACATACGTTGAGAACTGTCTCCACACGCTTCGGATCAATCTTCCACACCTTCCAGGGCTCACATTCGGTGATATAGCGGTTGCCGATGCGGGCGAGGTTCATGGCCTCGAACTGTGCAT
>CAMNHM010000095.1 GCA_946539475.1 uncultured Prevotellaceae bacterium
GCTTCTTTGAAGACCAAAACAACTTGTTTTGGTAGCGCAAGAAGCCCACTTCGCATCTCAAAGTCTCGGCGCGTGGTATAGAAAGTAGCAGAAGATGGATGCGAAAAAGCACACCCGCGAGCGCGCGGAAAGGGCACGCTCGGTGGGTGGCTATCCGAAGAGCACGCGCAGTGCCTCCTCCACCTTGCGGACGGGGTGGAGCTCGATGCCCAGCTTCTTGTGGCTGAAGGCGCGCATGTTGTAGCGGGGTATGATGATGTGGCTGAAGCCCAGCTTCTCGGCCTCTGCCACGCGCTGCTCTATGCGGTTCACGGGGCGCACCTCGCCGCTGAGGCCTACCTCGCCGGCCATGCACCATCCGGCGTCGATGGGTGTGTCGACATTGCTCGAGAGGACGGCGGCAATGATGCTCAGGTCCATCGCCATGTCGGTGACGCGCAGGCCTCCGGCAATGTTGATGAAGACGTCCTTCTGGATGAGCTTGAAGCCGACGCGCTTCTCGAGTACCGCCAGCAGCATGTTCAGGCGGCGCTGGTCGAAGCCCGTTGCCGAGCGCTGCGGGGTGCCGTAGGCTGCTGTCGACACCAGTGCCTGCGTCTCGAGCAGGAAGGGGCGCACACCCTCGATGGCAGCGCTGATGGCAATGCCCGAGAGGCCCTCGTGGTCTTCGGTGAGGAGCAGCTCCGAGGGGTTCGACACCTGTCGTAGCCCGTTCTGCTGCATCTCGTAGATGCCCAGCTCGGAGGTGCTGCCGAAGCGGTTCTTCATCGAGCGCAGGATGCGGTACATGTAGTGCTGGTCGCCCTCGAACTGTATGACGGTGTCGACGATGTGCTCCAGGATCTTCGGGCCTGCCAGCGTGCCTTCCTTCGTGATATGTCCGATGAGGAAGACGGGCACGCCGCTGGTCTTTGCGAAGCGCAGCAGCGACGAGGCGCACTCGCGTACCTGTGCGATCGAGCCGGCCGAGGACTCGACGTCCTCGGTAGAGATGGTCTGTATGGAGTCGATGACGACGAGGTCGGGCTCTACGTCGCGGATGTGCTGGAAGATGGCCTCCAGCGAGTTCTCGCAGAGGATCATGAAGTTGTCTGACAGCAGCGACTGCGGGTTGAGGCGCTCGGCGCGCATCTTCAGCTGGTGGGCGCTCTCCTCGCCGCTGACGTAGAGGATGCGCATCTGGCGCAGGTTGAGCATCGTCTGCAGCGTCAGCGTCGACTTGCCGATGCCCGGCTCGCCGCCCAGCAGCACGATGCTGCCTGGCACGAGGCCGCCGCCCAGCACGCGGTCGAGCTCGGCGTCGCCCATGGGGATGCGGCGGTCGTCGCTGCCCTCAATCTCGCGAAGGCGCACGGGGCGGCTCGTGCGCAGGGCATGGCCGGCGGTGGCAGCCGCGTTGGTGGCGGCTGCACGGCCGCTGTCGGCAGCAACCTTGATCTCCTTGAAAGTGTTCCATTGTCCGCAAGCGGGGCACTTGCCTATCCACTTGGCCGATTCCTGTCCGCAGTTCGAGCAGACGTATACCGTCTTGTCTTTTGCCATAGTTTGATGGTTTTTGCTACAAAGGTACGATTTTTTTTCGCAGTAACAAAAATTTTTCGTACTTTTGCACCCATAATGAGACATATCTTGACTATAGCGCTGGCAGCCGCGCTGCTGCTGGCTTGCGGCACCGACGACGGCAAGGGCACGGCGACGGCAGAAAGTCGCACGAAGGCAACGGTAGACTCGGCGGCCCTGAAGGTGGCAGTGACACCAACACTCGACTGCCTGCCGCTCTACGTGGCCGACGAAGAGGGATGGTTCGCGCGCGAGGGCGTCGACGTGGCGCTATGCCCCTACCAGGCACAGATGGACCAGGACACTGCGCTGCTGCGCCACCATGTGGACGGCATGACCACCGACCGTGAGCGCCTCAAGTGGATTGAGCGGCAGGGCGGCAAGGTGGAGGAGGTGGCCACGACGAGCCTGAAGTGGCAGCTGCTGACCTATCGCGTGGCCCGCATCCGTCAGCTGAGGCAGCTCGACGAGGAGATGATTGCCATGACCCGCTATTCGGCCACCGACATGCTGGCGCAGAAGGTGATCGACAGCGTGGGGCTGAAGCCCGAGCGCGTCTTCCGGATACAGGTGAACGACGTTGCCATTCGGCTGGCCATGCTCGAGACGGGCGTCATCGACGCGGTGCTGCTGCCTGAGCCACAGGCTACGCAGGGGCGCAACGGCGGACACTTCATGCTGATGGACACCGACTCGCTGGGGCTGCAGCTGGGCGTGATCGTCTTCACCAAGGAGGCGCTTGCCGACACGCTGCGCCGGCAGCAGGTGGATCGTTTCCTGAAGGTCTACGACATGGCGCGCGACTCGATTGCTGCCAACGGCCTGAAGCGATACCGCGACCTCATTGTACGCTGCTGCCAGGTGAAGCCGGAGACGGTGGATTCTCTTTAAGAGTTTAAGAGTTGAAGAGTTGAAGAGTTGAAGAATTGAAGTTTTTGGGATGCGTTTCGCGCAGAAATTAAACAAAATCTGATTCAAAATTAAACAGGAGGCTTGGTACTAAAACTACATTTTGATTAATTTTGGAGATAATTTGTTTAATTTCTCGCCGAAGGCGATCCTCTGAAGAAGTTGTTAGGAGTAAGGACGAATGAAGCATAATAGCGAAATCGACAGAATACTGGGGCTGCTGCACGAGCGACAGCTGCTCACGGCCCTCGATGCGCTGGCCGGCTATCTGGCCGCCCATCCCCGTCAGAAAGACAGCGACGCGTTGGAGTCCGTCAGGGACGACTATGCCCGGATGCGCCGATACTGGATCGAAGGCTATCGCGACCCCCATGTGGAGAAGATATACACGGAGCTGCTGCAGCGCCTGTATGTGCTGACGTCGAACGTCGGCATCAACTGGCAGCTGGGCAGTCCATTCCTGAAGGCGTTGTACCACCGCCCCCGAGACCGTCGGAACGACTGGTCGATCAGTGCCGTGCGTGCCGAGATGGAAGCCTACGTCAGCGAGGTGACGCTGCTGCAGCTGGAGCCTGAACATACGCGCCGGCAAAAGAGCGAGCTACTTCACAAGGAGCACAGCGAGCACATGCGCGACCTCTTCGACTATATCCTCACCTCGAAGCTGTGGCGCGAGGCCACTGCCGACGGCTTCATCGACATGCTCCTCTCGCCTACACTCTATACCCACGACCAGCAGCTTGTGGAGAGTGCGATATTCCTCTCTGCCTACCACCACTTCTGTCCGCAGAAGTTCAGGGTGCTGGCCGAGGTGTACATGAAGGCCACCGACGAGCGTCTCCGTCAGTATGCGCTGGTGGGGTGGGCGCTGCTGCTGACGAGGGCCGACGTCGATGTCTTCCCGGAGCTGGGATCACTGACGGCGCGGATGCTCGACGACGAGCGGACGTGCAGCGAGCTGGCCGAGCTGCAGATGCAGCTGGTCTACTGCCTGGAGGCTGATGCCGACGCGAAGACCATCGCCAGCGAGATCATGCCCGACATCGTGAAGGGAGGGCGCAGCCAGCTGAACGACCTGAACCTCTCGCTGACCGACGAGAGCAGCCTGGAGGACATCATCCATCCGGAGGCGTCGGAAAGAGACATGGAGCGGCTCGAGCAGAGCGTCCACCGCATGGTCGACATGCAGAAGCGGGGCGCTGACATCTACTTCGGAGGATTCTCGCAGATGAAGCGCTACCCCTTCTTCAACGAGGTGTCCAACTGGTTCGTGCCGTTCTATACGCAGCATCCCGACATCAGCAGGATATGGAGCAACAGCAAGGGTAAGAAGCTCCTGAAGATGATCACCAGCGTGGGCGCTTTCTGCGACAGCGACAAGTACTCGTTCGTGTTGACCTTCGACCGCGTGCTCGACCAGTTGCCGGCGAATCTGAGTGCCCTCGGCGATGATGCGCTGGCTCCCGTCGGGGGCATGGTGGGGGAGAAGGAGCAAGAACAGCCGGCATTCATACGTCGGGCCTATCTGCAGAATATCTATCGCTTCTGCCGACTTTTCTCCTACAGGCGAGAGTTCGACGACATCTTCCAGGAGGACGATCCTCAGAGCGGGCTGCTGTTCTTTGCCACGCCCATCCTGCAGAGCCGGCTGCTGGCGTCGGGGGCTGTTGCCGTGGCAAACTTCCTGATGAAGCATCGCCGCTATAAGGATGTCGTCAGCGTGCTAAAGAATATGCATGGCATGAGGGATAACGACCAGGCTTGCCTGATGATGGGCACGGCGCTGATGCGCACGGAGACCGGCGACGGCCTCGCGCCGGAAGAGTTCTTTGACCTGGTGCTCGCCCGCGACAGCTTCAACGAGCGGGCCCTCTCGGCATCGGCCCGCCTGCTCTTCGCCGACCAGCAGTATGAGCAGGCACTGGGGCACTACGAGACGCTGATGACGCTTCGCAGCGATCAGCGCAGCTATCAGCTGAATGCCGCCATCTGCTTCATCCATCTAGGACGCCAGCAGGAGGCACTGAAACTGCTCTTCAAGCTGAGCTACGACAATGCCGGCGACGTTGAAGTGACGCGTGCACTGGCCTGGGCCCTGACGGTGGACGGACGCTGCGAGCAGGCGCGCGAGTATTACCAGCGGCTGCTCTCGGCCGGCGATTCCCATCCCGTCGACCTGCTGAACAGCGGCTACAATGAGTGGCTCGCGGGCAGGAATGCCGATGCCGTCGGGATGTTCAGGCGTTTCGTCGCCCTTCAGGAGCATCAGGCGACGGCACTCGAAAAGGAGTTTATGCTCAAAGAACATAAACTCCTGTCGGGTCGAGGCATCAGCGATACTGAGATCCGCCTGATGCTCGATGAGGTGTTGTCGGTAGGCTAGATACCCAGCTTCTTGCGGATATCCTTGGGAATGGCGTTCTTGTTCACGAGGAAGTCCATCGTGTTGGCAGCGATGAAGGCCTTGGTCATATACCACGTGCCCTTGTAGTCGCCGGTCTCGCCCCACGAGTTCTTCACCATGTAGTACTCCTTGCCGTTCTGGTCCTTGGCGACGCCGTAGATCAGCATGCCGTGGTCGTCGGTCAGCTCCCAGTTGTCGAAGCGCTCCTGGCGCATCTCCTGTGTGGGCACCACCTCGGGCACCTTGCAGCCCAGCGAGTCGATGATGCTGCGCTTCACGGTGGCGCTGAGCTTCAGCCAGCGGGCCATGTCGCTGCCACGAAGGCTCTTGGCGGCGTCGCCGTCGATGGCGTAGGCCAGGCCCTGGCGGGTGAAGCCCTCTTCCGATACGTCACCGCCCCAGGCGATGGTGTAGCCGTTGGCGACGGCATTGTCGATGACCTGCATCATCTCGTCCATCGGCAGGTTGTACGACAGCGGGAAGCGCCAGTTGTCCTGCACCTCAACGGCAAAGCCGGTGTAGAAGGGGTGATGGGTGTAGGAGGTGATCGAGACATAGTCGTTGAGGTTCAGCCCCAGCGATGCGCAGAAGGTCTTCGGGGTGTACTCCTTACCCTCGTACATGAATGTGTCGGGGCACTTGCCCAGATAGGCGTCGAGGATGCCCTGCAGGCCGGGCTTCCACTGTGTGCTGATCTTCTTGGCGTCGCTCTTCGCAACGGCTGCCACATAGGGCTCGAGCAGCGAGAAGAACTCGTTGAAGTTGTTCAGCGAGTCGCCATAGAGCGAGCCTGGGAAGGGCATGGCGCCCTCGGGGCAGATGCCGTGGTTCTTCAGCACGGAGAGCACGTCCTCGGCCGAGCCGCCCTGTGAGAACTGGCAGTCGCCGTGATAGCGCACTACCTGGATGGCGCGCTCCATGTAGGTCTTGTTGGCCACGAACGACTCGCAGAGGTCGTAGGTCTTGCCGGTGGCCTTGAGGATCTCGGCCTCGAAGAACGAGAGGGTGGAGTAGTCCCAGCAGGTGCCCGAGCGGTTCTGGTCCTTCACCGAGGTGATGGGGTTCTCCTTGATGGTGGTGAACTGTGGCTTGTTGTCAGCCTTCTTCTCAGCTTCCTGAGCCTGTGCGCCCATGGCCATGATGGCCAGCAGGGCGAGGGTGAATGTTTTCTTCATGAGCTAGTTGGTTTGCTATTTTGTTATTTCAAATTCCGCGTATAACGTTTTCTCTTGTTGGGTCTCCCGGTTTCGTACCCGTTTCTTTACCCTATATTTCCCTGGCGGATAGATGTGGCTCCCGGTGAAAAAATCCTACCTTAAAGTCTTCGGTTATGGGACATTTGATTGTTGTGCTGTCAGTGAGCAACTCTATTGAGGGACATGACGACTCCTTGCCGACCTGTGCCGACAGGCTTGTGCAGGCGCAGAGCACAAGACAAATGGTATGAAACCGAAGTTGCTGGGTAGTAATGCCTGTCATTCCTGAACCGTTTTTCTTAGGCCATGAAAGCCTCTAGTTCCTGCGGGTGATAGGGTATGCGCTTCGAGCCAAGGAAGCGGCAGCCGTCGGCAGTGATGAGCAGGTCGTCCTCGATGCGGATGCCTCCGAAGTCCTTGTAGGTCTCCAGCAGGTCGAAGTTGAGGAACTCCTTGCAGTGGCCCTCCGAGCGCCAGAGGTCGATGAGGTGGGGTATGAAGTAGATGCCCGGCTCGTCGGTGACGACGAATCCCTCCTGCAGGCGTCGGCCCATGCGCAGGCAGTTGGTGCCGAACTGCTCGAGGTTGGGTCGCGTCTCCTCGTCGAAGCCGACGTAGATCTGTCCCAGCCCCTCCATGTCGTGCACGTCCATACCCATCATGTGTCCCAGTCCGTGAGGCAGGAACATGGCGTGTGCGCCAGCGCGTACAGCTTCTTCAGTATCGCCGCGCATCAGTCCGAGCTCCTTCAGGCGGTCGGTCATCAGGCGGCAGACGGCAAAGTGTACGTCGGCATACTTCACGCCGGGTTTGGCCACCTCGAGCACGTAGTCGTGACACTGTTCTACGATGGAGTAGATCTCCAGCTGCCGCTGGGTGAAGCGGCCGTTGACAGGCATCGTGCGGGTGTTGTCGGAGCAGTAGTCGTCGAGCTCACAACCGGCGTCGCAGAGGGCCAGGCGGCCGTCCTCCAGCAGGGCGTCGCTGGGATTGCCGTGCATGATTTCGCCGTGCTGCGAGAAGATGGTGGCGAAGGACACGCCCTGAGCCAGCGAGCGGGCGATGCCGTCGACCTGTCCGCCGACGTAGCGCTCCGTCACTCCCGGGCGGATGAGTCGCTGGGCGGTGGTGTGCATCTCGTAGCCCACGTCGCAGGCGCGCTCGATGGCGGCGATCTCCTGCGGCTCCTTCGTCGACCGCATCTTCACCACAGCCTTGATGAGCTGCAGCGAGGCGGCTTCCTTCTGACGCGAGGGATGGATGCCGAGCAGGTCCATCAGCATGATCTTAGTGTCGTGGCGGTAGGGTGGGAGGAAGTGGATGCATTTACTATTTGACGATTTGCTGTTGACGATTTTTCCCAACTCTGACAGCGGGGCAGTCTTCGTAACGCCCACTTCGGCGGCGAGGTCGCTGACCGACGGCGTGTAGCCCATCCATACGATGTCCTCGACGTCGATGTCGTCGCCTAGGAGCCATTCCTCGTCATTGTCGATGTCGATGATGCCCACGAGGCCATCGCGGTGCTGTCCGAAATAGTAGAGGAACGTAGAGTCCTGGCGCATCGGGCTGAAGGCGTTGGCAGGATAGTTGGCGGGCGACTCGTTGTTGCCTGGCAGGATGATGATGCCCTCACCCACCAGCTTCTTCAGTTCCGCACGACGGCGGATATAGGTTTGCTTGTCGAACATTGTTGTTTCCGGTTTTTGAAGTTTGTGTGTGCAAAGTTACAAAGAAAAGGCTGGATAGCCAAATTTATTGACTCTTTTTAGCAGATGATATACAGAGGAAGTAGCCTAGCTTGTAGATTTTGAAAATACGCAGGCTGGGATGCGCGCCGCAGAGGATGCGCCGCTCCAGCGGCCCCAGCAGACGATGCCACAGGCGGATGGCACCGCAGAGCAGGGGGGAGTGGAGCCCCTCGGCGAAGGTGAGCAGCTTGGAGTAGCCACGCAGCAGGTCGCGCTTGTCGTAGAGGGTGCGCAGGCCCTCCTCGGTCTTGCTGACAAAGCTGGCATTGTCCTCGAAGGTGAAAAACCCCACGGGAATCTCCTGATGGTTGATGACGATGCCGCCCTCGCGCAGCCTACGGCCGAAGAGAACATCCTCATAGCCATAGTGACGGAAGGTCTCGTCGAAGGGATGGGCCAGCATGACCTCTCGGCTGACGAGGAAGTTGCTGGTGTGGAAGTGCTGGTAGGGCTGCTTGCGTCGCTGCTCCGTATTGTGTTTAGGCTGGCATGCCCACTCATAGCGATAGCGGAGGCATGAGCGTGGAGCACAGTCCTTGCGCACGCGGTAGCCGCCATAGACCACGTCGCCCTCTTGCTGCAGCATCTGCTCGAGGTAGGTGCTCAGGAAGATGTGCATGTCGCAGTCGAGGAAGAGCAGCCAGGGCTTGCCGGCCTCTTGTGCCAGGAAATTGCGGATGGCTGCACGTCCGGCGTTGAAGCCGCGATCGATGAAACGGCAGTGGGGATGCTGCTCCACCTGGCGGCACAAGTCAACCTTCTCACGGTCGGGTGAGCCGTCGTCGGCAACGATGATCTCGTAGTCAAGTCCGCTGATGGCTTCGGCCTGGCTGCTGAGCTCGCCGACCAGCTGTCGGCAGTCGCCATTATAGGTGGGAATGAGTATGGAAAGCTCGTTCTTCTTCATTTCAGAGGCCAAAATTACACAAAAAACACTAAATTGGAGCACAAAAGGGCTGAAAAGTTTGCCCGAACGACAAAAAAGCAGTAATTTTGCACCGCCGTTACGCGATAGCGGCATGAAATTCAATCCACATTTATCAATTAAACAAACAATTTCCACAAACAATGGCAACAAAAATCAGATTGCAGCGCGGCGGTCGTAAGGGATATGCTTTCTACAGCATTGTCATCGCCGATGCTCGTGCACCACGTGATGGTCGTTTCACTGAGAAGATTGGTTCTTACAACCCTAACACCAATCCTGCCACGGTAGACTTGAATTTCGACCGTGCACTGTACTGGGTAGAGGTTGGCGCACAGCCCACCGACACCGTCCGCAACATCCTCAGCCGTGAGGGCGTCTACCTGATGAAGCACCTGCGTGGTGGCGTCAAGAAGGGTGCCTTCGACGAGGCTGCTGCCCAGAGGAAGTTCGATGCATGGAAGGCTGACAAGCAGAAAGGTCTGGAGAAGGTCGCCGAGGCCGAGAAGAAGGCTCGCATAGACCTTGCCAAGAAGGCCCTGGAGGCTGAGAAGCAGGTGAACGAGGCCATCGCCAAGAAGGTGGCTGAGAAGAAGGCTGCTGCTGCCGCCGCTGCTGCTGAGGCTGCCGCCGAGGCTCCCGCTGCTGAGGAGACTCCCGCAGAGGCTTAATCGCCGTCCTCGGCAAGTAAGAAGACCGACTCTCGCCTGTTCATGGCGGGAGTTTTCTTTTAACATCGATCATCCTCTAACCACGACCATAAATGACCCACCGCATATCACTCATGTTGGCCATGATGCTGTTCGCTCTCGGCGTCACTGCTCAGCGGGCTGCCGACGGCGATGAGGCTCGGCGTACTTTCGAGAAGGCTTACAACCTCGTCTTCGGGCCGCAGGGATGCTCGCTTCACTACGATGTCAACCTCGTCGGCGTGTACAAGACCGAAGGCACCATCTGGTATAAAGGGCGGAAAAACAAGTTCGTCGACCAGCGCGTCGACTCCTGGTGCGACGGACAGACGATGTACGTCGTGTACAGGAAGAAGAAGGTCGTCGAGATACATGATCCGCTATCCGACAAGCGCGACAAGTATGCTTCAAAGTTCAAGTTCACCCTCGACGACTTCACCTATGCCATGGAGCGCACGCAGAATGGCCTGCTGCTGACGCTCAAGCAGCGACGGGGGGCTCGCGGCACCGTCAAGCAGGCGAAGGTGCTCCTCGATGAGCGCACGCTCGCTCCCAAGCTCCTCCGCGTGAAGGTGGCGCTCTTCTGGGCAAATATCCGCATCACCGACTTCCGCTCCGGGAATATTGCCGACAGTATCTTTGTCTTCCCTAAAGAGCGATTCGGCAGCGGATACCGTTACGACGACAAGCGCGAGGGACGCTGAGACAATTTACATTCAAAAGCAAACAGACTATGCCGAAGCCTACCTACTGCCTCTCCGTCTTCCTGCTGCTCCTGGCAGCCGTCCTCGCCGCCTGTTCGGGCGACGGCAGTCAGATGCGCGCACAGCTCGAGGAGCTGGAGCGGCAGAACCGTGCCGACTCCGTAATGACCAACGACACGCTCGCCGAGCGCCTCGTGAAGTACTTCGACCGTCACGGCACTCCCA
>CAMNHM010000096.1 GCA_946539475.1 uncultured Prevotellaceae bacterium
CCGCACATATAGTGGGCAGCAGGCCGGACAGGGATATAGTCGGTGGTGATGTCGATGCCCATCGAAAGACACTTCTGATAGATGTTTGGAAAATGGTGGCGTGTCTCGGCAGCATCTTTGTGTGTGACGTCGAGGCATACGTGGTCGATACCATGAATCTTCATCTCCTTATCGATGGCACGCGCCACGATGTCGCGTGGAGCCAGCGAGAGGCGTTTGTCGTACTTCTCCATGAATGTCTCGCCATTGGGCAGCTTCAAGATGCCGCCATAGCCACGCATAGCCTCGGTGATGAGGTAGGCAGGATGCGTCTCATTGGGATTATGGAGCACGGTGGGATGGAACTGTACGAACTCCATGTCCTGCACTGTTCCCTTGGCACGATATACCATTGCGATGCCGTCGCCCGTAGCGATGACTGGGTTGCTCGTGGTCAGATAGACAGCTCCACAGCCACCCGTACACATGACGGTGAACTTCGACAGATAGGTGTCGACCTTCGACGTTTCGGGATTCAGCACATAAGCGCCATAGCACTGTATGTGGGGCGAGCGCCGTGTGACGCGCACGCCGAGATGGTGTTGGGTGATAATCTCAACGGCGAAGTGGTTCTCCTTCACGGTGATGTTCGGACAGGCTCGCACCGACTCCATCAGTCCACGCTGTATCTCAGCACCGGTGTCGTCGGCATGATGGAGGATGCGGAACTCAGAGTGGCCGCCCTCGCGATGGAGGTCGAAGGTGCCATCGTCCTTGCGGTCGAAGTTAACGCCCCACCCTACCAGCTCGCGTATTTGCTCGGGTGCACAGCGCACCACCTGTTCCACAGCTTTCCGGTCGCTGATGAAGTCGCCCGCAATCATCGTGTCCTCGATGTGCTTCTCGAAATTGTCGACGGCGAGGTTTGTCACCGAGGCCACACCACCCTGTGCGAATGACGTATTCGCTTCGTCGAGGTTTGTCTTACAGATGAGGCAGACGGAACCTTTCTTCGCCCGTGCCACTTTTAGGGCATAGCTCATGCCGGCCACGCCTGCTCCGATAATCAGGAAGTCATATTTATAGACCATAGCTTATTGTAGTTAATTTGCTGTTATTTCTTAGTAAACAATGCCTTCAGCCACCTAAAGTTACCTATCCACTGCAGGATAGGACCAACGACGGGAAGAGCGCGCAGACCACCCCAACGCAGACGGTTCAGCTCGTCGGGCAGCGCCTGTGAGATGACCTCGTTGAGCTTTTGCTCAGCCATCGTCTTGGCATGGTCCTCAGCCGAAATGCGGTCTGACTCCTTCCGCATGCTGACAACCGCCTCCTTGATGGTCTCGCCCGTTGCTGCCAGCGCCATCGGCTGGAACTTCCCGAGCAACTCGTTGTACTCCGTGTAGAGCGGGCTCTGCAGGAACCGGGCGACGAAGGTCCCCTGGTCGGTGCTGGCAGAGGCCATTGCGTCGAGACGGGCAAAGAACTCATTGAATTCCTGTCGTGCAGCATCGTCGAGCCGATACTGCTGATCCACGACATCACGGTAGGGTTTTGTCCAAGGGTGATTAGTTTCCATAACACTTATGATTTTGGTGATACAAGTCCTCTGTCGGAGCAGTGCTGTGCTCTATGGCTGGCAGAGCGCTATACACAGCCGATCCTGGAAGTCACGCCCCTCAGCCATCTGTTTCACGCCCTGATTGATGATGGCGAATGCCAGCTGGTGGCCGTTGGGAGCGGTGAGATAGCCTACGAGGCCGGAGACACCCGTGACGGATCCCGTCTTCGCACGCACATTTCCCTGGGCGGCAGTATCGACCATACGTTTTTCTAGCGTACCGTCGACACCGGCGATGGGGAGCGTAGGCCAGAGGCTCTGGTATATCTCCTGATGCTGCCAGGCGTAGCGCAGCAGGCGGACGTGTGCCTCAGCCGTCAGATAGTTGTAGAGCGACAGTCCGCTGCCATCGGCCAGGCGGTAGTGTGTCGATGAGAGCCCAAGGCTCGCAAGCAGCTCCTCCTCCATCTTCTGGGCATCCTTGGCAGTAGCAGGACGACGGCCCGTGCTTGCGGCTATCTGATAGTAAGTGGCCTCAGCGAAGAGATTGTCGCTCTCTTTCATCATCTGCTGCAGCACATCGGCAATGGTGTGCGTACGCTGACAGAGCTGTCGGGCATCACGAGGCAGCGTAGCCGTCGTCACGCTACCGCCAATGAGCGTGATGCGCGCCGCCTTGAGCTCACGCTGCAGCTGGGCTGCAAAGTCTGCCTTACCGCCTATGAGCAATGGTGAGAGCGTAGGATTGTCGTCATCCCAGCACCATCCTTCGCCCCATTTCTCACTATCTTTCATCGACGTATCCATAACGAGGCGTCCACGGACGCTCTTCACGCCTTTATCTTTCAGTGCCTGTACGAAAGCCTGCATGTCGCGCCGATCGAAAAGTGGGTCCATGCCTCCGCGACAGATAAGATCGCCCTGCAGCTGTCCGTTGGCAATCGTACCATTATAATATAAGGTGGTAGTGTAGCGATAGCTGTTTCCCAATCGGGAGAGGGCGGTGACAGCCGTAAGAACCTTCATCGTGGAGGCCGTGCGCAAGAGGTGTCGAGCGTTAAAGGCATAGAGCAGGGTGTCGTCGGTGAGGTCCCACACCATGAGTCCCAGCTGCGAACGTTCCAAAAGCGAATCGTCGACAAGCGCATCTAGGCGCTGCAGCACAAGCTCGCGGTAGGGCACCACGAGCACCGTACTGTCAGATCCCTCGTGGCGTCCTGGCTCAGGCTCTATCCCCTGCGCCACGGCGCTGAGCGACAGCACCATTGCTAGAACAATGAGTAGTCTTCTAAGTTTCATCGATGCAAAGGTAGTGTAAATCGAGCGAAATACAAAGAAAAAAATCGTTTTTCTTTTGATTTCCGAGATGCAGCCTGCTTTCGGACATAGTTCAGAGACTCGAATGAGCGAGCGAAAAGCCCAAAATCATTTGCGATCTTCCGGACGACAACATCTACTTAACATAAAAAGCACTCCGACAAGTAATGCACACTTTTAGCATTTTTTTAGATACTAAGTATTGCCATGTTGGAGATTTTTTGTATCTTTGCACCCGAATAGCGTTTTCCAAAACGGACAACTTTTTAAAATCAAAAAACAGAAAAGTTTTCCAAAACGGAGAACATCCATCAAAGCCGAGACGACAAAAGAGCTATAAATAATATGGAAATTAAGAACTTTACAATCACAAAACGCGACGGCTCGAAAGACCGTTTCTCGTTAGACAAAATCATGAACGCCATCGTAAAGGCGTTCGAGAGTGTGGACGAGCCTGCCGACCTTGGAACTATCTCAAAGATTCTCAGCCACTTGGACATCAAGGACGACATCAAGGTGGAAGACATCCAGAATCAGGTAGAGGAAGCTCTGATGCGCGAGGGCCACTACAAAGTGGCAAAGTCGTTCATGCTATATCGTCAACAGCACAGTGAAGACCGTGAGACACTACAGAAGCTGCAGTTCCTTTCGGAGTACTGCGAGTCGGTTAATGCTGCCACCGGTTCCAAATACGACGCTAATGCCAACGTCGAACACAAAAACATCGCCACGCTCATCGGCGAGTTACCCAAATCGAACTTCATCCGGCTGAACCGTCGTCTGCTGACCGACCGTATCAAGAAGATGTATGGCAAGCAACTTGCCGACGAGTACATCGACAAACTGACCCACCACTTTATATATAAGAACGACGAGACATCACTGGCCAACTACTGTGCCTCGATCACCATGTACCCCTGGCTTATCGGAGGCACCATTTCTATCGGCGGCAACTCAACAGCTCCCACCAACCTGAAGTCGTTCTGCGGAGGCTTCGTCAACATGGTGTTCATGGTCAGCTCGATGCTCAGCGGAGCCTGTGCCACGCCCGAGTTCCTCATGTACATGAACTAT
Organism: uncultured Prevotellaceae bacterium; assembly: GCA_946539475.1. Next base: position 3,935 of record CAMNHM010000096.1, read on the forward strand.
TTCCTGGGCAAGGAGTATGGTCGCGACTACTACCTGCACGCCGACCAGCAGGCCGACCTGAGCCTGAAGAAGCGTACGCTCGACAAGGTCATCACCGACTATTTCGAGCAGATTGTCTACACCCTGAACCAGCCTACGGGAGCCCGCAACTACCAGGCAGTGTTCTGGAACATCGCCTATTACGACCGTTACTATTTCGAGAGTATCTTCGGCGAGTTCTACTTCCCCGACGGTTCGAAGCCCGACTGGGATGGACTCAGCTGGCTACAAAAACGGTTTATGAAGTGGTTCAACAAGGAACGCACGAAGACGCTGCTGACGTTCCCCGTAGAGACAATGGCCCTGCTCGTCGACGAGAATGGTGAATGTAAGGACAAGGAGTGGGGCGACTTCACAGCTGAGATGTACTCGGAGGGCCACTCGTTCTTCACCTACATGAGTGACAACGCTGACTCGCTGAGCAGCTGCTGCCGCCTGCGCAATGAGATTACCGACAATGGCTTCAGCTACACGCTGGGCGCCGGTGGTGTGTCGACAGGCTCTAAGAGCGTGCTTACCATCAACTTGAACCGCTGCATCCAGTACGCCGTGAACAACAAGATGGACTATCTGGAGTATCTGAGCACGGTCATCGACCTCTGCCATAAGGTACAGCTAGCCTATAACGAGAACCTGAAAGAGCTGCAGCAGCACGGCATGCTGCCACTGTTCGACGCCGGCTATATCAATATCAGCCGCCAGTATCTCACCATCGGCATCAACGGTCTCGTGGAGGCAGCCGAATTCATGGGGCTTAAGATTACGCCCAACGATGAATACATGCACTTCGTGCAGGGCATCCTCGGACTCATCGAGAAATACAACAAGCAGTATCGCACGAAGGACGTGATGTTCAACTGCGAGATGATTCCCGCAGAGAACGTGGGCGTGAAGCATGCCAAGTGGGACCGTGAGGACGGATACTTCGTGCCACGCGACTGTTATAACTCCTACTTCTACGTCGTAGAGGATGACTCGCTGTCGGTCATCGACAAGTTCAAGCTGCACGGACGCCCCTACATCGAGCACCTCACTGGCGGTTCCGCCCTGCACATGAACCTGGAAGAACACCTCTCGAAAGAACAGTACCTGCACTTGTTGAAGGTCGCCGCCAAGGAGGGCTGCAACTACTTCACGTTCAACATCCCCAACACGGTGTGCAACGACTGTGGACACATCGATAAGCGCTACCTGAAAGAGTGCCCGCACTGCCACTCGAAGAACATCGACTATATGACCCGAATAATCGGATACCTGAAACGTGTCAGCAACTTCTCACAGGCCCGCCAGGAAGAGGCTGCACGACGCTTCTACGCAACGGTGTAACACTCAGGAGCCAGGAGGAGGAAGTCCGTCCTGACTCCTGGCTCCTCACGTAAAGGAAAAAGAATGCTGAAGTACGTCAACACAGGAATCGTCTTTCAGGAGATCCCCGACGAGGTGACCCTCGCCATCAACATCTCCAACTGCCCCTGCCGATGCCCTGGCTGCCATAGCCGCTATCTATGGGAAGACGTGGGGCTGCCGCTTGATGCCGCTGCCATCGACGACTTTGTAGAGCAGTATGGTGCCGACATCACATGCATCGCCTTCATGGGCGGCGATGCCGACCCGAAGGGTGTATGCATCTTGGCAGAATACATCCGTGAGGAGCACCCCGAATTCCGCATTGCATGGTATAGCGGACGCATACGCATCCCAGCAGTGGTGACGAAGACCGACTTCGACTATATCAAGATCGGTCCCTTTATCCGCCACCTGGGTCCTTTGAAAGAGCGCACCACCAACCAGCGCCTCTATCGCATCCTAGAAGATGGAAGCATGGAGGACATCACGGAGCGCTTTTGGAAGAAATAGCGACACTACTTCTTTTTATTATTCTCGTCAGGGTGATTGTTTCCAGTCTTTATGGGGCAATCACCTTTTTTCCGTCCCTAAGATAGATGCCACGCGTGGGAGGCGTGGAGAGACGGCGCCCCTGCAGGTCGTAATACATAGGACGCGATGCCCCACCGGCAATGGCGGGCGACGAGATGCCTGTATAGCTGTTCCAGCCGCCGGCCCGATCCTCAAGGGTGACAACCCGTTCGTCGGTCATACATTTAGTCCACTCCGCCTTGCTTGTCTTATCGACAAACTTGCCATCCCAAGTCTGATACCATGGCATCCACCACGACCAGACGGCCTCCTCCTCGAACTCCAGGTCGATGTCAGGGATGGGGCCGTTTTCTGAGAGAGCAATAATCTTCTTGCCCTGCGTGAGCGTCTTCAGCTTGTCGAATGTGGAATAGCTACTAGAGTAGTCGAAGTCATTATTATAGATATCGGCAGAGACGATGTCATAGTAGTCGCTGCCAGGATTCCAGTCAGTATCGTTCTCCCCGGCGTTCCATACCCAGAGAACATTGTGAACGCCTTTGACATTCACCATCTCGTCGTAGACGAGGTGATAGAGTTTTACGAACGGACCGGCACCCTCGCGCCCCCACCAGAACCATCCACCGCTCGCCTCATGGAGTGGACGGAAGATGCAAGCCATCCCTGCATTCTGAAGTTCGAGGAAGAAATCGGCAACGGCATCGATATCCTTAACGATAAGTTTGTAGAGCGCAGACGACGTGTTCCAACTGCCATCGGCTTTCAAGGCATCGGATATTCTCATGGTGCAGCCAGAAGTATAGAACTCTCCTGTCTTACGGCTGGGATCCCGCCAGTGCCACGTGAATGCCGGCAGACCGCCTCGGCGATAGGTATCCTTGGCCAGGTTGACGGAAGACCGCGTGTACGACTTGAACCAGGAATCATTCTCATTGATGCCCGTAGCATTCATGAAGTCGAAGCCCACCAGGGCCGGATAGCGCCCAGATGCCTGATAGACAGCCTTCACGTCGGCATGCTGTCGTACGTCGCCATTGGCACCTCCCATGTCACCCGTCATAATACCCGAGACGGTCTTCTTACCGAAGTTGTCGTAGAGGAAGGTGTACATCTCCTTGGCAGCCGATGATGCGTGGGGATCGACAGGCGAGGAAGCGATATCGAATGCCAGCGAGCTGCTATTGGCTTCAATACGGATATAGTCGATGCGGAACCAGGTCCAGTTAGGCGTGATGACGATGCTGTTGCTGCCAGCCTTCATGATATAGGTGCCCACGGAGGTCTCCGCCTGCCCATTAACCTGGAAGCTGCCAGTACCACCATTGACAGAGATATTGACTTTCTTCTCACCATAAAGGCCGTCGTAGCCCACATAGATGGTGTACTTCCCCCTCTCGGCAGCACTGAAGGAGAAGGTAATCCTTGCACTGCTCTCAGTCAGTTCGAGCGCCTTTCCACCCGAATACTTACTGTCTGTGACCAGCTTGCAATTCGAGTAAGAGGCGTCTTCCGCCTCCATTTTCGTGTCGCCAAAAGCCTGTATGGCACACAGGCTCCAGAACAGCACGGCAAGTAGTAGCGAATGTTTCTTCATGTAGATATCAGTTAGTTAGACGTTTTAACACCTTTCGTAGAACGCTATTATCTCGTCCAGACGTCGCTCACCCTCCGCGCGTCCCATGTCGTAGACGGTCTGCATCTGGTCAGGATCGTGGGAGACATGCCCGATGGGGATGGGCCCTGACGGACGAATGACAAGGCATCGTTGCTGACGCTCCGCCTCACGGACATCATCCAGCTGACGATTGTACATCACATGTCGTTGCGCGAGGGCTTCAATCATGCGGGGATAGCGAAGTAAGGCAATACGCATGAGGGGCATAAGGCGGTTGCGCTCCTTGACATAGCCTTCGGGCTGCGTCAATATGACAACGTTACGGTCGTAGCCCTCCTTTTCAAAGAAAGCCAGCGGAATGGAGTCTGCCACACCGCCGTCGAGCACCTTCCAACCCTCCAGCTCGACGATCCTCGACGCCAACGGCATCGATGCCGAGGCGCGTATCCAGTCGTAGGTGAGAGCCCCCGACCGTTCGAGACGCTTATAGACGGGCAGCCCCGTCAGCACATCGGTACATACGACAAAGAAAGCCATTGGATTGGCTTCAAAAGCCTCATCGTCGAACACGTCGAGCTCACTGGGGACGACATGATAGGCAAAGTCTGCATTAAAGAGGTCGCCCGTCTTCAGCCACGACAGCCAGCTGCAGTAACGCTTGTCGCGCGCAAAGCGCTTATTATAACGGATAGCACGACCAGGCTGCCGAGACTTATAGTTACAGCCAAAAGCAGCACCTGCCGACACGCCAACAAGTCCGTCGGGCTCGATGCCGGCCTCCATCATCACATCGGTGACACCTGCCGAGAAGAGCCCGCGCATGGCGCCTCCCTCAAGAACCAACCCCCTCTTCATGGTGTATCTCTCTTTCGCGTTCTACTTCAGCCTCGTTCACCATTGCACACACACACGAGTCCGACCAAACGTTCTCGGCAGTCTCAACCATGTCGATGATCGTGTAGATAGGCAGGATGATGCCTAGCACCGCTACTGGTGCACCGACGCCCGACATCAGCGAGAGGGTAAGGAAATAGCAGCCCATGGGCACACCGGCATTGCCAATGGCCGAGACCACAGAAATGAGTATCCACAACAGAATGGTCGACAACGACAGCTCCTGACCCTTTTGAGCCAAACGTAGAGAACGTCGTGACGACTGCCAGGACGATGGTGGGCACAGCCAGCAACTGAAACAATCGGGTATAAACCTCAGCGACAAATGCCGTCACCTTGTCGAGCCACTGACAGCCCAACATCCCTAACAGCACACCCACGACAAGTGCTCCTATCCAAAGTACCATTCTCTTCATATCCGCTGCAAAGTTACAAATTAGCAAGCGAAATACCAAAATAATTTTTGTATTTTCATTTTATTGATTACCTTTGCACACAAATCCTACACAAGATGGCAATTGAACAAGCTATTTTCCGTCGTACAGAGTTGCTGCTTGGCGACGAGGCAATGAAAGAAATCAGCAGCAAGCGCGTGATAATCTTTGGCGTGGGAGGCGTCGGCTCATGGTGCGCAGAGAGCCTGATACGCTCAGGCATCCGGCGGCTGACCATCGTCGACAGCGACCGCGTATGCATCACCAACATCAACCGCCAGCTGATGGCTACAACGCAGACAGTGGGGCAAGTGAAGGTGGAGGCACTCCAAGAGCGACTGCTGACCATCAACCCATCCGCCGACATCGATGCGCGTCAGGAGATCTTCAACGAGCAGACGGCTGCGAGCTTCGACCTCGAGAGCTACGACTATATCATCGACGCCATCGACTCGCTGAAGGACAAGGCGCTGCTCATCCTCATGGCAACGGCCATGAAGGTGAAGTTCTTCTCGTCGATGGGCGCAGCCCTGAAGCTCGACCCGACACGCATCCGCGTCGCTGAGTTCTGGAAAATCAGCGGCGACCCACTGGCACGCGCCCTCCGCAAACGCTTCAAGCGCGACGGACGCTATCCTAAACGAAAGTTTATGTGTGTCTTCTCCGACGAGCTGCTCACCAACCAAGGACATAATGCCACATGCGGAACTGAGCAGTGTATGTGTCCCAAGGCCTCGAAAGGCCCTGGCGACCCTACACTGCTCAATCACGAATGGTGCTCGTCAAAAGCTCAGATCAACGGCACCCTGGCCCACATCACCGCCATCTTCGGCTTTATTCTGGCAGGACTGGTGCTTCAGGATGCTATAAAGGAATGAATCAGGCGTCCTGCCCTACTGCGCGGAAGCTGGCAAGATCCTCTACGCGGAAGGCCTTGATATAGGCGCTCTTGCCGATGATATCCTCAGCTGCCATACGCACGTAGACATTAGCGCTCTTCTCGAACAGCTCGGGAGCCTTGGTGGCATCGCGGAGGATGAGCAGCGACATCACCAGCTCGGCCGTCATATCATAGAGGCGACGGGCCAGGAAGTCGTGAGCCTCCTGATTGTCGAGTGCCTTGACGGTGGCGACGGCTTCCTCATAGGCAGAGATGAGCTGCTCCACACAGGCCTTCAAGCCCTTCAGACTCTCGCTCACCTCCAGCTCGGCGAACATCTCCTTGATGTTGTTGAGCATCGTGCCATTCGAGATGTAACGGATGGCGGCAACGACCTGCAGCTGCGTCGTACCCTCATAGATAGAGAAGATGCGGGCGTCGCGATAGAGACGCTGGCTCTTGTACTCCATGATGAAGCCCGAACCTCCATGCACGCTGATGGCGTCGTAGGCATTCTGGTTGGCATACTCTGAGTTCATGCCCTTGGCCAGCGGGGTGAAGGCATCGGCCAGACGCTGATACTTCTTCAGCTCCTGCTTCTCCTCGGGGGTGAGCTTGCGGTCGGTGCGCTCGATGTCCTCAAGGC
>CAMNHM010000097.1 GCA_946539475.1 uncultured Prevotellaceae bacterium
TGAAGGTGTGGCGCTCGGTCTCGATGTAGTTGTTGTCCTCGAAGCCGTCGGCCTCCAGCAGTTCCTTCACCTTCTGGTGCGGACGGGGAGTAATCTTGTCGATCATCGACCAGGGGAAGGTGATCTTCGTCTCGTCTCTCAGGTAGTCGATGAAGGCCTGTGGCACGAGTCCGTCCTTCAGCCAGCGCTCAGCGTAGGCGAACACGCCGGAGCGCACCTTGTCGCCGTTGTGCGAGCAGTTGTCCATCGACTGCACGGTCAGCGGCAGCTGTCCTGCCTGGAAGCGCTCGTAGAGCAGGGCTGCCACCTTGCCCATGGCGAACTGTGCATTGAAGCCGCGCTCCAGGTCGGCCTCGTTGTAGGTGTAGCCCTTCTCGGTGATGGTGAAGGAGATCATCTGCAGCGACGGATTGCGGAATATTTCCACCAGTCGCTGCCAGTCGGCGAACTGCGGGTCAGCCTTCAGGGCCTCGGTGACGCTGGCGATGACCTTCTTCTCGATATTGCCGTCGCTGCGCAGGGCCACGTAGAGTGAGAGGTTGTCGTAGGGGGCATAGGCCTTGTCGATGACCTCGAAGTCGAAGGTCTCGGCCACGATGACGCCTCTGTCATACTTGCCGGTGTTCAGCGCGTCGTTTAGGATGGCTGCGGGGAAGGCTCGGAAGATGTTGCCTCCGCCGAAATGTACCCATGTGGGTTCCTTGGCGGTCTTCTCACGCACGGCCTTGATGTCGAACTTTGGGAGTTCATAGCCTTTCTGCTCCCACTCTGCGGCATTAAACTGGCCGCACAGTATGTCTGTAAGTTTCATATCTTCAATTTTTCAGTCCTTCAATTATTCAATCCTTAATCATAGAATCCGGGTTGTTTGTAGTCGATGCCAAGTTCGCGGTCGACGGTGGCGAGGATGCCCTGCACCTGTCCGAGAGCGAACATGCGGCCCAGGAGGGTGTAGCCTGCGTTATGGCCGTGGTTGGACTCGTCCATGACACCGCCGGGTTCGTCGGTGAAGGTCATGCCATGGTCTACACGCATGGGCAGCTGGGGGTTCTCCTTCTCGAAGATGCGGCAGAGCTCGATGAGGTCGGCACGTCCACCGAGGTGGGAGGCTTCGGTGAAGTCGCCGTTGGGGAAGATGTGACAGCTGCGCAGGTGTACGAAATGGGTGCGCGAAGCGAACTTGCGGGCCATCTCGACGACGTTGTTGTAGGCGCCAGCAGAGAGACTGCCGGCACAGAAGGTGAGACCGTTGTGCTTGTTGGGCACGGCGTCGAGGAACCACTGGATATCCTCCTCGGTGCGCACGATGCGCGGCAGTCCGAGAATCTCGATGGGGGGATCGTCGGGGTGTACGCACATGTTCATCTGGTACTCCTCACAAGTGGGCATGATGGCCTCGAGGAAATATTTCATGTTTTCGCGTAACTGCTTCTTGTCGATGCCCTTATAGAGGTCGAGGAACTCGCGGAACTTCTGCACGGGGGCCTCGTCGTTCTCGGAGAAGTTGCCGCTCACGAAGCCCTGCGTCTTGATGACGATGTTCTCCACCAGCTTGTGGTCTTTCTCGGGAGTCATCGTCTTGGCCAGCTCGTCGCATTCGGCCAGCACGTTGCGCCCTTCGCCCACACCTGCGGGGAACTTGAATTTCTCCCATTCCTCGCGGGCACCCGGACGCTTGAGGATGTAGATGTCGAAGTAAGCGAACTCGGCATAGTTGAAATAGAGGTTTGTCGAACCGTTGGGGTTCTGGTGCAGCAGGTCGGTGCGCGCCCAGTCGAGCACGGGCATGAAGTTGTAGCAGATGCAGTGGATGCCCTCTGCCGAGAGGTTGCGCAGGCTCTCCTTGTAGACCTCTATCTGCTCGTCGCGGTCGGGGCCTCCGTACTTGATTGTCTCCACCACGGGCAGGCTCTCCACCACGCTCCAGCGCATGCCGTAGCTCTCGATGTACTCGCGCAGTTCGCGGATTTTCTCACGTGTCCATACCTGACCCAGGGGCACGTCGTGCAGTGCGGTGACGATGCCCTCTACGCCGATCTGTCTGAGTTGGGCAAGTGTGATCTTGTCTTTCTTGCCAAACCATCTCCATGTTCTTTCCATATCTTTCTGTTTTTAGTCTTTAAAATATTGTGTGCAAAGTTAGTAATAATTCCGGGTTGAGACTTGCTCGTTTGTTGCAAACTCATCTCCGTTTGTTTCTTTTTTGCGGTTTCCCCATGATAAGACGGCGGAAATCCACCATTGTCGGGGCTTTCTGTAGCCTGATGGTCCTGATGGCGGTGCTCTCCTGTCCATAGCGGTCTGTGGCCGTCACGGCATAGTTGAGTGCCTTGCCGCCGTGATGTATGCTGAGTGTGTTCCGCCGCTGGCGGGTGCTGATGAGATTGCGCGCGTCGCTGATGTCCACGGGGTAGGCTTCCGAGGCATATATATTATATAATAGGTAGTCGGCTCCTGAGCGGTCTTGGGCTCCCTGCCAGCTGATGCGGTCTGTCGTCATACCACGATTCACGTCGAGTCGCTGTGCGGGGGATGGTGCTTGTCGCCCGGTCCAGTCCATTGGTGGTATGAGGGCAGGATACTGGTTAAAGTCTTTCGTGAACGAATACACACCTTTGATATTGTCTGTCAAGAACTTAGAGCGGAAGTAGGTATGTCCTAATCCTTGTTCGCGGAGCACGTTCATCTCGCGCTTGATGATGTCGAGCCCCCAGTTGCGTTCCTTCGGGTGCAGCATGTAGACAGCCAGTCCTGGCGCCACGATACGGCCATAGGCATACTCCTTCCAGTTGATGGCGAAGGGGTAGAAATTGTTGCCCTGGAAGTACATCATCGGGAAGAGTGCGTCCATGAGTCCATCGCGGAGCCATCCTTGTGCATCCTGGCAGACGGTGGTGTTGGCATTCCACCCTCCGCTCTTGTAGCGGCTCAGGTCGTCATACTTGCCTATGGGCGAGCAGGAGAGCATCACCCAGGGCTTCTCCTGTCGTACGGCCTGTGAGATCTTGCGCACGATGGAGGTGATATGCTGTCGTCCCTGTTGCCGGCTGACCTTCAGCTTCCACGTCTCGGGATAGCGGATGTAGTCGAGATGGATACCGTCCACGTCGTACCGTCGCGTCACCTCCCGGCAGAAGCGGGCCAGGTAGTCGCCTGTCTCAGCCTTCTCGGGGTTCATATAGCCCTCGTCGCCTATTTTCACGATGAGCTTCGGATATTTCTGACGCAGTTGCTTGCAACCGTAGTTGTTCCACTTGCCCACGGGGATGGTGACAATCCAGGCGTGGCACTGCATGCCGCGCTTGTGGCACTCGTCGATGGCAAACTGCAGGGCATCGTAGCCCGGCGAGACGCCAGGCTTGCCCGAGAGACAACCGTCCCAGGGCTCCATCCCGCTGGGGAAGATCGTGGTACTCCTGACGCGTGTCTGCAGCAGCACCGTATTGAAGCCAGCCTGCTGCAGCTGGTCGAGGATGGTGGTCAGTTCCCGTTTCTGGGTAGCGATGGAATGGATGGAATTGGCGTATGAGTGGGGCCAGTCGATGCCTCCGATGGTGGTGAGCCATACTGCTCTCATTTCGTATTTGGGGCTCTGTGCGTTCACTGCAATCGTGACGGTCAGGAGCAGAAGAATCCTTATTATTGCTTTCAAAATGATGTTTTTTATTTAAATTCGCTGCAAAGATACAAAATAATTCATAATTCATAATTCATAATTCACATTTATTTTGTACTTTTGCATCAAAATTTTAATTAAAACGCTAAAACAGATGATTTCGTTTCTTTTGAGCCTCGTGGCTCTCGTGTTAGGTTATCTGCTCTACGGACGCTTTGTGGAAAGGGTGTTCGCACCAGACGGCCGTGTGACTCCTGCCGTTGCCAAGGCGGATGGCGTGGACTATATGGTGCTTCCTTCATGGAAGATTTTCATGATTCAGTTCCTCAACATTGCTGGTACGGGACCAATCTTCGGTGCCATCATGGGTGCGATGTACGGTCCGGCGGCTTATCTCTGGATTGTCTTCGGCTGTATCTTTGCCGGTTCGGTACACGACTATTTCTCGGGCATGCTCTCCATGCGTCACGACGGTGCCAACCAGCCGGAGATCATTGGCCGCTATCTGGGCCATACCACCAAGCAGGTGATGCTCATATTCACCGTGTTCCTGCTGATGATGTTGGGTGCCGTGTTCGTGTTCAGTCCCGCGAAGATTCTCGGTGACATGTGGGAGCCTGCCTTTGTAGTGGACAACTTTGGCCAGTACACCTTCTGGATCATCATCATCTTCGTGTACTACATCGTAGCCACGATGCTGCCTATCGACAAGATTATTGGCAAGGTATATCCTCTCTTTGCCTTCTCCCTGCTCTTCATGGCAGCCGCCCTGACGGTGATGCTGTTCGTCAAGTGGCCCTCGATACCTGAGGTCTGGGAGGGACTGAGCGGTGAGGCCCTTACGCCGAAGAATATATTCCCCAGCCTGTTCATCACCATCGCCTGTGGAGCCATCAGTGGCTTCCATGCCACGCAGAGCCCGTTGATGGCCCGCTGCCTGAAGAGCGAGAAGATGGGGCGCCCCATCTTCTACGGAGCCATGATCACCGAGGGTATCGTAGCACTCATCTGGGCTACGGTGGCCATGTTTTTCTTCTACAACGACCCGACGCCGGGCTATCAGCTGATAGAGGGCGGACAGAAAGCGGTGAAGGATGCTCCCTCGATCGTGAATCTCGTCTGTAACGACTGGCTGGGTGTCTTTGGTGGCATCCTGGCACTCCTGGGTGTCGTGGCTGCTCCCATTACCAGCGGTGACACGGCCCTGCGCTCATGCCGTCTGATCATCGCCGAGTTCGTGAAGCTTGAGCAGAGGTCAATCCGCAAGCGCCTGTACATTTGCATACCTCTGTTCGCTGTTGTGATAGCATTACTCATCTGGCAGATGTCCGACAAGGAGGGCTTCGGCAAGATCTGGAGCTGGTTCGGATGGAGCAACCAGACGCTGTCGGTATTTATGCTGTGGGCCATCACCGTCTATCTGGTGCGCCAGAAGAAGCCGTACGTCATCACGCTGATTCCCGCCGTGTTCATGACGGTCGTCTGTACCACCTTCCTGTTCAGTGAACAGGTGTTCAGCTTCGACCTGTCGAAGGCCTTGATCGTTGCAGCGGCAGCATGTGTGGTGTCCATCGCGTGGTTCTGTATATGGTATAGGAAAGAAACAACAAAATAATAAGTAAACGTATGAAGAAAGTATTATTGTCAATCCTCGCCCTGATGATGGCGATGAGTGTGAATGCACAGAGATTCCTCAACGAGTCCGACACCCCGTTCAAGCAGGGTAAGTTTTATGTGAATGCCTCTCTGTCGAGTCTCAACCTGGACTATAGCAAGGCCAGCGAGTGGTCGTTCGGACTGGGCGCCAAGGCAGGCTATCTGTTCCTCGACAACTGGTCGGTACTCGCCGTGTTCGACTACAACAATATCTCCAGTGGCGATATCGTCACTACCGAGATCGGTGCCGGTGCCCGCTATCATTTTGAGACCATCGGCCTCTACCTGGGTGCCATCGCCAAATATGCCCACTCCACAGGGTTCAACGATTTCCAGCCCGAGCTCAATGTCGGTTACTCCTTCTTCCTGAACCGTCACGTCACCATCGAGCCCGAACTGTACTATAAGCACAGCTTCAAGGATACCGACTATTCCGGCTTCGGCCTCCGTCTCGGCTTCGGATATTACTTTTAAGTGATGCGATATGTTAAGTGTAGAAGAACTTGTCGACAGACTGATTGACCTGTCGTTTGCCGAGGATATCGGCGACGGCGACCATACCACGCTCTGCTGCATCCCAGAGGATGCCATGGGCCGTAGCCATCTGCTCATCAAGGAGGATGGCATCCTGGCTGGCGTGGAAGTGGCCAAGGAGGTGTTCCGCCGTTTCGACCCTGAGATGCAGGTGGAAGTGCTGATGGGCGACGGCAGCCGCGTGAAGAAGGGCGATATCGCCATGATTGTCAGCGGACGCGTGCGCTCCCTGCTGCAGACAGAGCGCCTCATGCTCAATATCATGCAGCGTATGAGCGGCATCGCCACCATGACCGACAGATACGTGCAGCGCCTCAAGGGCACCGGCACCCGTGTGCTCGATACCCGCAAGACCACCCCAGGCATGCGTATGCTCGAGAAGCAGGCCGTGAAGATCGGCGGTGGCTGTAACCACCGCATCGGACTCTTCGACATGATCCTGCTCAAGGACAACCATGTCGACTTCGCCGGCGGCATCACCAATGCCATCGACCGTTGCCACAAGTATCTCCAGGAGAAGGGGCTCCAGTTGAAGATTGAGATCGAGGTGCGCTCTTTCGAGGAACTCCAGCAGGTACTCGACCATGGCGGTGTTGACCGTATCATGCTCGACAACTTCAGTGTCTCTGATACGAAGAAGGCTGTAGATATCATCGCTCACCGCTATGAGACGGAGTCGAGCGGCGGCATCACCTACGATACCATCCGCGACTATGCCGAACAGGGTGTCGACTTCATCAGCGTGGGGGCCCTGACGCACTCGGTGAAGGGACTCGATATGTCGTTTAAGGCTGCGAGTAAGCAAGAGTAAGAGGGCAAGGCATGCTGAGTTCCCTGCTGATAAGCCTGTTGCTAAGCATCTATGCCCCGCCAGTGGATTACGATATCCTGCTGGCGGGGAATTTCGGTGAGCCTCGTCCCCACCACTTCCATGGTGGACTCGACATCTCCACCGACAATGTCGAGGGCAAGCACATCTATGCCATCGGCGACGGCTATGTCAGCCGTGTCACTCAGGGACTCTACGGCTTCGGGAATGCCGTCTACGTCACACATCCTGAGGGCTATACCTCGGTCTATTGTCATCTGAAGTCTTTCTCTCCGCGCATCAAGGCCGCCTTGCGGCGCTATCAGTACGAGCATCAGACGTCAGTCCCTGATGCTCGTCTTTCGCCTCTGGTGTGTCCGGTGTCGCGCGGGCAGTTCATCGCCCTCAGCGGCAATACCGGCAATTCCACGGGGCCTCACCTCCACCTGGAGATTCATGATACCCGTACCTGGGACATGCTCGACCCCTATGAGTTCATTGGCGATCATATCAGCGACACCATCCCCCCTCAGGCCCATTCGCTGATGGCCTGTCCGCAGCAGGGTGTCGTCTGCGGCAACAGCCGGAAGCAAGTCTTTGGCTTCTCCTCCCATCAGCTGTCGCGCGAGCTGACAGCCTGGGGCAGGGTAGGCTTTGCCCTCTGGGCCGATGACTATATGCAGGGCACCTATCATCATTATGGCGTGCGCGAGCAGATACTGATGTGCGACGGCCAGGTGGTGTTTCGTGCCCTGGTCAATCGTGTGCCGGTGGGGCAGAACCGCTTCGTCAACTCCTGGGGCGACTACGATCACTGGCTGCACCATCGCGTGTGGTTTCTCAAGTCGTTTGTTGATCCAGGCAACCGTCTCCCCATCCTGAGCGCTGATGCCAGTCGCGGCATCATCGATTTCTGCGAGGAGCGCCCTTACCGGCTGGAGTACATCCTGCGCGACTACAAGGGCAACGAGAGCCATTATGCCTTCACCGTGAGGGGAGAGAAGCCTGCATCTCAGGGAGAATCCGGAGAATCCGGATTTCCCGGATATTCCGGATATCCCGGATATCCCGGATATCCCGGATATTCTGGAGAATCGGGCGATACCCGCGTCTTCCATTGGAGCCAGACCAACTCCTATTCCCTTCCGGGCGAGATGCAGCTGGTGGTGCCCTATGGCCTGCTTGCCGACGATGTGGCACTGAAGCCCGAAGTGACGCGCCGCCCTGACCAGATGGCTGACTGGTATGCGTTCCATCCCGTCAGCTGTCCGCTCGTCAGCGATGGCGAGCTCTATATCCGTCCGCGCCTCGACAATATCGGGGCGGACAGCATCCTCCACACCGAGGCCGACCACTCGAAACTCTATGTGCGCACTGCCGACGGACGATTCATGGGGGGCGAATACCACGACGGGTGGGTGATGGGACGTATCCGCGACCTGGGACTCACCTATACCCTCGACTACGACGACGCGCCCCCGACGGTGCAGCCGCTCAGCCTGGGTGAGCGCATCGTCTTGCGACTCGCCGACCGGAAGAGTGGGATAGCCTCCTTCACCGCCACTATCGACGACCGCTTCGTCGTGTTCGAACAGCTCGACAAGAGCCTCACCGTCGTCTGCGACCTGAGCGAGACCCCTCTCCGTCGTACGGGACGCCAGCATCGACTGAAGTTCTCTGCCACCGACAACCGGCAGAACACTACCGTTTATGAAACTAACATTAATTATTAAATAATATGAAGAAGATAGCATTAGTACTTATCATTTTCCATCTTTCACTTCTCACTTCTTTGGCCTGCACCAACTTCATCGTGGGCAAGAAGGCCTCTGCCGACGGCTCCGTGTTCGTCACCTACAATGCCGACTCCTACGGCTCGTTCATGCCCCTCTACCACTATCCCGCCGCCAAGCACCAGCCTGGCGAGATGCGCAAGATCACGGAGTGGGACACGGGCAAGTATCTCGGCAAGATCGCCGAGGCACCCGAGACGTGGAACGTCATCGGTAACACCAACGAGTGGCAGCTCACCATCGGTGAGACTACCTTTGGAGGTCGCCACGAGATGACCGACTCTACCGGCATCATCGACTACGGCTCACTCATCTACGTCACCCTCCAGCGTGCCCGTACGGCCCGTGAGGCCATCCAGGTGATGACATCCCTCGTAGAGCAGTACGGCTACTACTCCGAGGGCGAGACCTTCTCCATCGCCGACCCCAACGAGGCCTGGATGCTCGAGATGATGGGCTGCGGCCCCGACCGCACCAAGTCGGCGGAGCGCACCGTGTGGGTGGCCGTCCGCATCCCTGACGATGCCGTGGCAGCCCACGCCAACCAGAGCCGCATCACCCGTTTCCTCGACGGCCGCTATACGCCCGTCAAACTGAAGGATCTCCAGAAGAAATACCCCGTAGGCGGCAAGAAGTCCGTACCCAATCTGGTGTGCTATTCCGACAATGTCGTCAAGTACGCACGCACCATGGGCTGGTTCTCGGGCAAGGATGCCGAGTTCAGCTACAATGCAGCCTATGCCGCCCCCGACTTCTCTGGTCGCCGCTACTGCGAGGCCCGCGTGTGGAGCTTCTTCAACCGCTTTGCCGACGACTTCTCAAAGTACGTGCCCTATGCAGCAGGCATCGAGAAGGATGCCGAGCCCATGCCCCTCTGGATCATCCCCAACAAGAAAGTATCGCTGCAGGACCTGCGCGACGCCATGCGCGACCACTATGAGGGCACACCTTTCGCCCTCGACAAGGACGGCGACATCGGAGGCGGCATCTTCCAGATGCCTTACCGCCTCTCGCCGCTCTCCTACAAGCACGATGGCAAGGAGTATTTCAACGAGCGTCCCATCTCTACCTTCCAGACGGCCTGGTCGTTCATCTCGCAGATGCGCTCCTGGCTGCCCCGTGAGATTGGAGGATGCTTCTGGTTTGGCAACGACGACGGCAACATGGTGGCCTACACCCCGATGTACTCCTGCATGACGCGCCTGCCCAAGTGCTTCTCGGGCGAGGGTGCCGATGATATCACCTTCTCCATGGACAATGCCTTCTGGGTGTGCAACTGGGTCAGCAACATGGTCTATCCCCGCTACTCGATGCTCTTCCCCTCGCTCAAGGAGGTGCGCGACTCGCTCGACCAGTCGTACGACCGCCTGCAGGCCCAGACCGAAGTGCGTGCGCAGGCCCTTGAGGGTGATGCACGAGTCCGTTTCCTCACTGACTACAGCTGTCAGAAGGGCGACGAGATGATCGACTGCTGGCGCCAGCTGGCCTTCCACCTCATCGTGAAGTACAACGACTGCGCCGTGCGCCCCACCGACAAGCAGCGCCGCTTCGAGCGCGACCAGTATGGCCGTGGTGCCCGTATCAAGCGTCCCGGCATGCCTGAGGGCTATGTCAAGGAGCAGCTCAAACTTACGGGCGACCGTTTCCTGATGCCTGTCGAAGAGAAGAAATGACACACTGGGGGCAGGATACTTCGTGTCATTGACGTCCCTATACGAACGAAGGCTTGCAGTCGATGCAAGCCTTCTTTTTTTTCCTACAGCTGCTGCAGGCGTGCGATGTACTTGCCGAGGATGTCGAACTCGAG